>NZ_LNDJ01000086.1 GCF_001444505.1 Psychrobacter piscatorii
ACGATGGGATAGCCTTGCTGCTTAAAGCTATTAAGCTTACTGTGGTATATCGCTCTTTTGATCGGACAGGCTTTTGGATGCTCTAAGGTCTTTTTTTTGACTGATGCCTAGGCGCTTTAGGGCATGATGAATGCCTGTTTTACTACAGTTTAGACGACGTGCTCGCTCATACTGATAATCATCAGGATGTTCTTTGACATCATTAAGTAGCACATCATCTGGTATTTTATAGGGTTTGGTTTGCCTGGTTGTTTTACTATGAATACGCCGCTTCCAGTTTTGTATGGTGGTTGGGCTGAGGTTATAGAATTTAGCTGCCTCGGCAAAGGTCATACCCTCGTCTAAGCTTTTTAGTACTTGTTTGCGAAAATCTAGTGAGTAAGTCATGGTCTTTATAATAACAATTGAATTTGATAATTAGTTTATAACATTTTTAAGTGAATTTGACTATACTAACTACTCCTATCCATTATAAATCTCGTAATTGCTCGATTAGCCAACGGTGAATGCCACTGTCATTGGTACGTGGATGCCAAGCGGCTATTATCTTAAAGGTAGGCGGTAGGGCTTCTACTTTAAGCGCTTTAACTTTACTGTTTGGCAGTAGTCGCGCGGGATAAAAGGCAATCATGTCAGTGGTATGCAAAATATCTGGCACAGCTGAAAAGCTAGGCACTGACATCACAATGTTTCGCTTAAGCCCTTTTTCGGCAAACCACTGATCATGAGAACCGCGCAAGTTGGCACGCGAAGGCGATACCACCAGCTGCGGGTGTGCTGCAATTTGTGCCAGTGTTAACACCTTTGTTGCGAACTCGTTTTTATAACCTGTAATGCATAAATGTTGTTCTTCAAACAAAGTGACATAAGATAAATTATCAGGGATAAACTCTGGAAAGGTAAGCAGTAAATCAAGTTCGCCTGCCGCAATAAGCTGATTGATGTTGTCTGAGGCAAAATCTCGCACTATCAATTTTAAGTTAGGCGCTTCACGGCGCGTTAGATTAAACAACTGCGGTAATAATGCCTGCGTCGCATAATCGGTCACACTAATCGTAAAAACACCTTTATAGGTTTGCGGCGTAAACACATCCGGCTCCAAGAGCACCTCTAACTGTCTTAATATATCGTTAATAGGTTGCTGCATCGATAGTGCTTTTGGTGTGGGCACCATGCTATTTCCTTGACGAATAAACAGACGATCATCAAATAGATCACGTAGCTTACGCAGCTGCTCACTGATAGCTTGTTGGGTTAAGCCCATTTTGCGTGCAACTTTTGATAGGTTCTTTAGATCAAGCAATGCCTGTAGCACTCTGAGCTGTTTGATATCAAGCCGATTTATACCATTCATCATCTGTACCATTAATAATTGTATCTTCAACAAGAAAACGTTGTTTCTAATTGTACCTCTAAAACTTTATGCTTACTCATATTACTTAAGTGATCAATCAAACCTTAAAACAACAGATAAATTTCAAGTAATAAGCCTATCCGTTTGCTATAAAAGAGAATGTTATGAAACAAACTATTCCTAATACCAGTGCACTGTTTTCGCCTGTAAAACTTGGGCCTTATACGCTTAAAAATCGTATTGTGATGCCACCATTGACGCGCTCTCGTAGCACGCAACCTGGCAATATTCCTAATGATTTAATGGCAAGTTATTATGCCCAGCGTGCTTCTGCAGGCTTTATGGTGACGGAGGGGACACAGATCGAACCCAGAGGCCAAGGTTATGCATGGACGCCAGGTATTCATACGCAAGCACAAATTGAAGGCTGGAAAAAAATCACGCAAGCGGTACATGCCAAGGGCGGTATTATTTTTGCTCAGCTATGGCACGTTGGCCGTGTGTCTCATACTAGCTTACAACCCAACCAAAATCAGCCTGTAGCGCCCTCTGCTATTACTGCTGATAATGTCAAAGTATTCATTGAAACAGGTCCAGGCGAAGGTGCTTTAGCTGATCCAAGTGAGCCGCGGGCACTGAGCACAGAAGAGGTGAGCGAGTTGATAACGATGTACGCTCAAGCCGCTCGCAACGCCTTAGAAGCGGGTTTTGATGGGGTAGAGCTGCACTGTGCCAATGGTTATTTAGTGAACCAGTTTATCTCTGAGCATAGCAATAAACGTGATGACCAGTATGGTGGCTCGCTAGCGAATCGTTTGCGGTTCCTAAAAGAAGTGGTTGCTGCTGTCAGTGATGTGGTCGGTGCTGATCGTTTAGGCGTCCGTTTTGCGCCTTTGTTTGCTAGTACCGGTGAGGATCGTGTGTACTTAGGGCTGGTAGAATCAGATCCTCATCATACTTATATTGAAGCGGTTAAAGTACTTGAGAAAGCGGGCATCGCTTATTTGTCCATTGCAGAAGCTGATTGGGATAGTGCACCTAATTTACCAGAGCCCTTTTATCAAGCGGTTAGAGCTGAGTTTTCAGGACGTATTATTTATGCGGGAAAATACACTGTAGAGAAATCGCTCAATATGTTATCTAAAGGTTATGGTGATTTATTTGCTTTTGGTCGTCCTTTTATTGCTAATCCTGATTTACCAGAGCGCATAGCTCATCATTGGCCGCTCAATGAGGTAGATCCAGCCACAATGTATGGTGGCACGGAAATAGGCTATAGCGATTATCCTTATTATCAAAAGTAGCTATTGAAAAAATAAGGCCATTCGTGGCCTTATTTTTTTATAAAGTGAATACTGGATTATGAAAATAATCGAAAATGGTGTAGATAATCTTAGGGCGTGTTGAACATTGGCGATAAATTTATGACCTTGACCATGCCGCGTCAGAAAAGCAACCGTTACGCCTTCTAATTCACCCAAAACAATGTCATTGGATGGACTGCCATAATGGGTCTGTATCGTCACGCTGCGCTTATTAGTCAGTGCTTGGACCTGATACAAGCCACTACCACCAATGATGGCAATGTCAGCAGACAACGATTCCAGCGCCTCTGTTGTAGATGTTGTCATAAAAATTATCCAAGTTGAGTCATAAAAAAATAATGATTTCGGTTCATATAATGAAGCATTTGTCGGCTTACGTAAAACGTGCTCTAGACAAAGCCAATGAATAAATATCCAGTCAAAATATAGCAAAATCAGAGTGGTAATAAAAATAAATCCTACTATACAGCGTAATGCATGCACATAAACTGTGATAAAGGTTTACAACAGCATCGAAATTTGGTTAAATAAAGTTGAAACTAAGTTTCACATAGCGAAACAATATAGGTTTTGGCTATTATAAAAGATGCAAGTATTTTCTCAAAAAGCCTGAAATATAAGGCATTGAAAGCAAAAGAGAAAACAGTCTTTGGTTTATTTATCACAAAATTTGCTATATTATTACTCAGGTGTAACGGATTAATACCTATATATTAATGCCGTTTATTGTATTAAATCGATTATTTCAAGGATGAACTTAATGCTCACTTCTCTAAAATCTCCCTTACTTTTTTCAGCGATATTAAGCGCCATACTAGGCTTAACCGCCTGCTCATCGCCAAGCTCAGAAGGCAATGAGACGGCTTCTGCGGATAGTACGTCAGCTGATGCGGCTACCGATACACTCGATACTAAGTTCCTAACCATTGCCACAGGCGGTGCGTCTGGCCCTTATAACATCATCGGCACTGCATTGTCCGAAGTCTATGTAAAAAACTTTGGGGTCAACTCAAAGACACAAACCACGGGCGCATCGGTCGAAAACGTCAATCTATTGACCCAAGGCAAAGTCGATATGGTCTTGGCGCTCAGTGATGTGGTCACGGACGCGGTCGAAGGCAAAAATAACTTTGATAAGCCCATTACCAACATTCAGCAGATTGCAGTCTTGTATCCTAACGTGGTGCAAATCGTGACGACAAAAGACTCTGGTATCAAAAATATTGAAGGTTTGAGAGGCAAGCGTATTGCCGTTGGCGATCAAGGCTCTGGTACGGAAGTCAATGCTCGAACGCTACTAGAAGGCTTTGGTATCACCTATGATGACATCACTGTTGATTACTTGGGCTTTGCTGAAGCAGCTGATGGTATGAAAGCGGGCAAGATTGAAGCCGCATTCTTTAGTAGTGGTCTGCCAAACTCATCGCTTATGGAGCTAGAGCAAGGTTTAGATTTGCAGTTGGTTACTATCGATCAAGACAAGCTAAAAGAAATCATTGCAACCAAGCCTTACTTCAATACCTTTGAAATCCCTGCTGGAACGTATGGCAATGATGCTGCGATTCCAACTGCCGCAATCATGAATGCGCTATTGGTGAGCTCTGATCTGTCTGAATCTGATGGCTACAAATTGACTAAGGCGTTATTTGATAATCTGGACGGTCTAAAAACAGCACACCAAGCAGCCAACGACATCAGTCTAGAGACGGCTAGTAAAGGTATGGTCGCTCCAATTCATCCTGGCGCTAAAAAGTACTATGACGAACAAGCAGCCAAATAATTTATTATGGTTATCGACTGGCGCAGCATGTATTGCAGCGCTGGTTTTTTTGACCCTATGGATAGGTGTCGCGCATCAGTCTGTGGTCGAGGTTCGCGTTGCAATAGAGGGTAGCGACGACAAGGTATGTTATTTCACTGACCCTGACTTTCAGCTGCGCTGGATACATTCTGTAGAAAAGCAGTGGTGGGAAGAGCAGTACCAACGCATAGAAAAAAGCAGCACAGAAGACGCTATGCTACTCCTCACCACCACATACTTTGAAGCATTTGGTGCTGGTACGCCTTCGACCGAACCCCTTGCACCCATACAAAAACCTGGCTATCTGGGTTATCAAGTCAATGAAAAACTACCTAGCCTAAATTGGGTAGTCTCTAGACTGACCAAAGGCGAGATCGATTATACTGGTCACCGTTTTTTGATTCATCAGTGGGTGCCAGATTATTCTGAAGTGGTGATCATGCCTAAGACGTATGGTTTAATTGATAGATTTAAAAAGGACTTGTGTCATGAACTCCCAAGTGACGGATCACGGTAGCGTGAATACCACGCCAGATGCCAATGTTGATAAAGATGCTGATGCAGATGCGATCAACAAAGCAGTACTGGAAAAATATGACCGAGAGTCAATCACACGTCATATTACGCAAGGACCAGTAAAGTATTTCATTGCTGGTATTTGTATACTCTATTCACTTTTTCATCTTTATATTACCTTTAACCCGATGCCTGCATTGCTACAGCGCTCTGTACATGTCGGTGTTGGTTTTGCCTTAATTTTCTTGATTTTCCCCGCCAGTAAAAATAGCAGACGCAGTCGAGTCGCTTGGTATGACTGGATTTGGTTTTTATTGTCTTTGTCCGGTATGAGCTATTTGATCTACGAATATCAAGACATTGTGACCTCACGTGGTGGCATGGCCAATCCGCTTGACGTGATATTTTCGCTGATCACTGTGGTCTGTGTGCTAGAAGGCAGTCGCCGTATCACCGGTTGGATTTTGCCAATATTGGCAGGGATATTTTTGGCCTATCCGTTTGTCAGTCACATGGATTTCATGCCTGATAGATTGCTGACTCGCCCTTATGACATGGGCGATATTTTTGGTCAATTATTCCTAAAAACCGAAGGTCTTTATTCTGTTGCGATTGGCGCGTCAGTAACCTTTATCTTTTTGTTCATTCTCTTTGGTGCATTCTTGGCACGCTCAGGAATGGGACAGCTGTTTAATGATTTGGCATTAGCCATCGCAGGTCACAAAAAAGGAGGACCTGCAAAAGTCGCGGTGATTTCTAGTGGCTTTATGGGCAGTATTAATGGTTCTGCATTATCAAACGTGGTAAGTACGGGTGCCTTTACCATTCCATTGATGAAAAAGGTTGGTTATCATAAAGATTTTGCAGGCGCGGTTGAGGCCAGTGCCTCGGTTGGCGGACAGATTTTGCCACCGATTATGGGAGCCAGTGCGTTCATTATGGCGGAGACCACAGGCCTGCCGTATAGCACGATTGCGCTTGCCGCTTTGTTGCCTGCGATATTGTACTACTTAGGGGTCATTGCACAAGTGCACTTCCGCGCTGGACGTCGTGACCTAAAAGGTATCGCCAAAGAGAGCTTACCCGCGGTAAAAGAAGTGTTAAAAGCTCGCGGTCACATGCTATTACCGATTGTCTTCTTGATTTTCTTATTAATCAGAAATGTACCTGTGGGATATGCAGCTGCTTATACGATTGGTTTTACCGTGGTAATCAGTATGCTACGTGCTGAAACACGTATGAGCTTCTCTGATATTTTGGGTGCATTAGAAGACGGTGCGCGCCAGTCGCTCGCGGTTATGGCGGCCTGTGCAGTCGTCGGTATTATCATTGGCGTGGTCAGTCTGACCAGCTTTGGTACGGTAATGACATCTTCTATCGTGACCTTAGGCGCAGGGTCATTGTTCTTTACGCTTATTTTGACGATGCTCGCATCAATGGTCTTGGGCATGGGGCTACCTTCTATCCCTGCCTATATCATTACGGCGACCATGGCAGCCCCGGCATTGGCAGGGTTTGATATTCCAATCTTGTCAGCGCATATGTTTGTCTTCTACTTTGGTATCTTTGCCAATATTACCCCGCCTGTGTGTCTAGCAGCCTTTGCTGGTGCAGGTATATCCGGTGGCGACCCGATGAAAACAGGGTTCTTGTCGCTCAAACTGGCACTTGCCGGATTTATCGTGCCATTTATGTTTATTTATAGTCCGACGATGCTCATGATAGATCCAACTGGTCTGGCAGTTACGGCGAAAGACTTCCCGCTACCGCCTATTTTGGATATTATCACAGTCGTTGTGACCTCAGTGACAGGTGTGATTGCATTAAGCTCAGCGCTTGAGGGGTACTTCAGAGGTGAGATGAATACCATAACCCGTATCATCTTAGCGATTGGTGCCTTGTTATTGATTTATCCTGAGTTGATGACAGGTATCGTAGGCGGTGTGATTGTACTTGGTATTGCGGTATTCAATATAAAGACAAGTGCGGCACCAACGCCGACAGTGAGTGTTTAGTTTTAGCCACTGATATTAGAGTAAGTCATAAAAAAGGGTGAATAACAGATTTGTTATTCACCCTTTTTGTATTTTAACAACTGTATTAACGATAGCGTGTAGCAACAGTGGTTAGCGGCGGTTTTATATCACCGTATGGCTAAATTAGCAGCCAAGTTTGCCTTCCTCTTCTAATGCTTTTTTGCTGCGGATAGGCGCTGGGCAATCTTCGCCATAATACTGACGATCAGCAAAGTAGCTTGAGCGTACCATTGGGCCTGCCCAAATGCTAAAGAAGCCAATCTTTTTGCCGTAGTCCATATAGCGTTGGAACTCGTCTGGATGGACATAACGGTCAACAGGGGCATGGTTCTTACTAGGCTGTAGATACTGACCAATCGTGATCATATCGACATCATGCGCTTTTAGATCATCAAGTAGGGCATATACCTCTTCTTCTGTCTCGCCAAGACCAACCATAAACCCGCATTTGGTCGCGATATCAGGACGGCGCTCTTTATAAATCTTGAGCAAGTCGAGTGAATGCTGATAATCAGAACCTGGACGGAAGGCTTTGTATAGACGTGGCACGGTTTCAATATTGTGGTTAAACACATCTGGCGCAGTCTCTGTCAGTAAGTCCAATGCAATGTCCATACGACCACGGAAATCTGGTACTAGGATTTCAATTAAGCAGTTTGGGCTAAGCGCTCTTGACTCGTTTAGCACTTCTACAAAATGTCCAGCACCGCCATCTTTTAGATCATCGCGATCAACAGACGTAATCACCGCATATTTAAGACCCAAGCCTTGAATAGTCTCAGCGGTATGACGTGGCTCATCCTTGTCTAGCTCATTAGGGCGACCATGACCGACATCACAGAATGGACAGCGGCGAGTACAGATATCACCCATAATCATAAAGGTGGCGGTGCCGTCACCAAAGCACTGCGCAAGATTCGGGCAAGCGGCTTCTTCACAAACAGTATAGAGCTTTTGTTCGCGCAGCTTAGCTTTGATACGTGCCACCTCGGCAGGTGAGGACATTTTTACTCGAATCCAATCCGGCTTTTTCTTCGCTTCGACTGTCGGGATTACTTTAATCGGGATGCGCGCGACTTTATCATAGCCACGCAGCTTTTCACCTTGAATGGCTTTTTTGGGTTTTACTCTTGGCGCAGGAATATGGGTTTGTACGGCAGTAGTCATAATCAATGATCTCTTAACCCTTTATAGTATAAGGGTTTATGGAATTATCAGCATGCTTTATAGGTGTCTTTATTATAACAGATATTGCGCTCAGGGTTTATTATTCAACCCTTTGTGCTATGGCTTTTTGTTTAAGTTATCAATATCTATACCCATCTCATTAAACACTTCGATAGCCGCGCGAAACGCTTCTTGTGTGGCAGGTGCGCCGCAGTATGGGAGGCTATGCATCAGCACTTCGCGAATCTCAGCGACGCTAGCGCCATTGTTGATGGCACCTCGGATATGTCCTTTTAGCTCATTTGGGCTTTTTTGCGCAATTAAAAAAGCAATGGTGATTAAGGAGCGATACTTGCGTGGTAGTACTGACTCATCTTGCCATGTGCTGCCCCACGCGTGCTCAATGATCCAGTCTTGTAATGGCTGAGTAAATCCAGTCGCCGCATCGAGTGAGCGTTTTACATGTGCTTCACCCATCACTTCTGTGCGGACTTTTAGACCTGCCTGATAGTTGGCATTACTATCATTCATATTGCATCCTCCCTAATCCTGTTATGAAAATCTATAATCGTCATATGGTGTCTGCGCACTCATAAAGCAAGTGGCTATCAATAAAGGAACGATAAACGAACGAGAAACGAAAATGCGTGAATGCCCGTTATAATGGGGCCTACAATCATATTATTGATGGGACTATTTTGATAATAAATGTTGGATATGGCCTTACTATGAGCCTTTTGAAGGCTCAGCCATTAACATTTAGAGCGTTTTAAGCTATGATTGCACGGATAATTATTCCCTATAGTATATAGACGCAGGCGGTCATGCTGACTACCCACGTAATGTGCTAAACCCCAACTGACGAGGACGACTATTGTGTTAGAAGCTTATCGTAAACATGTCGAAGAACGTGCTGAGCTAGGAACGGTTCCGCTACCATTGAACGAAAAACAAGTAGCAGAGTTGGTTGAATTACTAAAGAATCCGCCAGCGGGCGAAGAAGCATTTTTGATGAACTTGCTAGAAAACCGTATCCCTGCTGGTGTTGACCAAGCAGCCTACGTGAAAGCGGCATTTTTGGCAGCTATCTTAAAAGGTGAGACGTCATCACCATTGATCAGCAAGCAAAAAGCGGTTCAAATTTTAGGTACAATGCAAGGTGGTTACAACGTTCAGCCATTGGTTGCGGCACTAGATGACAGCGAAGTCGCACAAGACGCTGCTGAAGCATTAAAGAAGACTTTGCTCGTATTTGACGCGTTCAATGACGTGACTGAAAAAGCCGAAGCGGGCAACACCATTGCTAAAGAAGTCGTTCAATCTTGGGCTGACGCAGAATGGTTCTTGAATCGCCCTGAAGTACCAAAGAAAACCACTTACACGACGTTCAAAGTCACTGGCGAGACCAACACGGATGACTTGTCACCTGCGCAAGACGCATGGAGCCGTCCTGATATCCCATTGCATTCATTAGCCATGCACAAAAACTCTCGTGACGGCATTACTGCTGACGAAGAGGGCGTGCGTGGTCCAATGAAACTTATTGATGAGCTAAAAGAAAAAGGCCACCCACTTGCGTACGTTGGTGACGTTGTCGGTACCGGCTCTAGCCGTAAGTCTGCGACCAACTCAGTGCTATGGCTGATGGGCGAAGATATTCCGAACGTGCCAAACAAACGTGGTGGCGGTCTAGTACTAGGTAACAACATCGCTCCGATTTTCTTCAACACGATGGAAGATTCTGGCGCATTGCCAATCGAAAAAGTCGCGGTTGATAACCTAAATATGGGTGATGTATTTGACATCTACCCACATGACGGCAAAATCACCAAGCATGACTCTGATGAAGTGCTATCAACGTTTACGCTAAGCTCACCTACTTTGCTTGATGAAGTGCGTGCTGGTGGCCGTATTCCATTGATCGTTGGTCGTGGTTTGACCAACCGTGCGCGTGAATACATGGGTCTTGGTCACTCAGACGTGTTTGCTAAGCCAGAAGAGCCAGCCGATACGGGTAAAGGCTTTACGCTAGCGCAGAAAATGGTTGGTAAAGCGTGTGGCCTAGAAGGCGTACGTCCAGGTATGTACTGTGAGCCTAAGATGACTACCGTTGGCTCTCAGGATACGACTGGCCCAATGACACGTGACGAGCTAAAAGACTTGGCATGTTTGGGTTTCCAAGCGGATCTCGTGATGCAGTCATTCTGTCATACTGCGGCTTATCCAAAACCAGTTGACGTTGAGACTCAGCACACACTACCTGACTTTATCATGAACCGTGGCGGCGTCAGCTTACGTCCAGGTGATGGTATCATTCACTCATGGTTGAACCGTATGCTACTGCCAGATACCGTTGGTACTGGTGGTGACTCGCATACTCGTTTCCCAATGGGTATCTCGTTCCCAGCGGGTTCTGGTCTAGTTGCTTTCGCAGCGGCAACTGGTGTGATGCCACTTGATATGCCTGAATCTGTGCGTGTTCGTTTCGTTGGTGAGCGTCAGCCTGGTATCACACTACGTGACCTCGTACATGCGATTCCTTATCAAGCGATCAAAGAAGGTTACTTGACGGTTGATAAGAAAGGTAAAATCAACGAGTTCAACGGCCGTATTCTTGAGATCGAAGGTTTAGAAGATTTGACCGCTGAGCAAGCGTTTGAATTGTCTGATGCCTCAGCTGAGCGTAGTGCGGCTGGCTGTACCATTACGCTATCTGAAGAATCGGTAACTGAGTACCTAAACTCAAACATCACGCTACTTAAGTGGATGATCTCTGAAGGCTATGGCGATGCGCGTACCATCAGCCGCCGTATCGAAGCTATGCAAGAGTGGCTGGCAAACCCAAGCCTCATGCGTGCGGATGATGATGCTGAATATGCTATCGACATCACTATCGATATGAGCGAGATCAAAGAGCCTATCCTTTGCTGCCCGAACGATCCAGATGATGCCAAGACCTTGGCAGACGTGGCTGGTGATACCATTGATGAAGTATTCATTGGTTCATGTATGACCAACATCGGTCACTTCCGTGCCGCTGGTAAATTGCTACAAGACGTACCAGCAGGTAGTCTCAAGACTCGTCTATGGATTGCACCGCCTACTAAGATGGATGCACGCCAGTTGATGGAAGAAGGTTATTACAACGTCTATGCACAAGCTGGCGCTCGTACTGAAATGCCAGGTTGTTCACTATGTATGGGTAACCAAGCACGTATCGCACCGAAATCGACTGCGGTCTCGACGTCGACTCGTAACTTCCCGAACCGTCTGGGTCAAGGCGCGAACGTATACCTAGCATCTGCAGAGCTTGCAGCAGTCGCTGCAGTACTCGGTAAATTGCCGACTAACGATGAATATCAGCAGTATGCTGGCATGCTAAACAGTATGGGTGATGAAGTGTATCAATACATGAACTTCGATCGTATGGAAGAGTACACTGAAGAAGCGGATAAAATTAATGTTGCTCAGTTAACTTAATCTTGCTTTAAAGCTAATTAGTAAGATAAAAATAAACCCCGTGTCAAAATGATGCGGGGTTTTTGTTATGAAGGCACCAGCTGATTTTTTATACTATCTTATGTATAATATAAGGGCAGGCGGAAACCGTGGCTCTGCACTTCACTTACCTCTTTTTTATCTTTTCTATCTCGGGACGGACCGATACTTTGATACGCACTTCTTTGTTTAAAAATAGGTGCTTTGGAGTCTTGGTTGATGATTACATTATCACCGTTTAAACGTCGTATTGTCTACGTAACTGTGTTCGAGATTGTCGCAATTATCTCCTCTACCTTTGTATTGATGAAGCTCAGCAATAGCGAGGCATCGGACTCTCTACCTGTCGCGATGATGGTCTCTCTGGCTGCCATCATTTGGAACTTTGTATACAACACCGCTTTTGAGACTTGGGAGGAGCGCAGGCAAATAGCAGAGCGTACGCTGCTTATTCGTAGTGTTCATGCCTTGATATTTGAAGTTGGTTTGGTTTTGATCTGCTTGCCGCTATATATGATTTGGTATCACGTTGGCTTGCTCCAAGCGTTTATGATGGAAGCCGCCTTACTGGTATTTTTCTTGATTTATAATTTCGTGTTCACCTTTATTTTTGACAAGATATTTACCTTACCGTATCACTATAAGTCAGCGTCTGCTTCTTAACTGCAGACATAAACGAAAAAAGTGCTACCATATTGGCAGCCCTTTTTTTGATACTATAAATAGCGAATTATCTGATTAGGAATACATTTAGCCGTCAAATCAACCAGCCTACTACCCAATTATTTGCCTTGATAAACCGGCTTACGCTTTTCGATAAAGGCGCTAACACCTTCGATAAAGTCATCAGTTTTTGCCATTATGGTCTGTTGTTCCACTTCCATATCTAGCGCATCGCTTAACCCAGCAAAAGCATGTACATTAAAGCTTTCTTTCATAGCGGCTAAGGCCTTACCTGGCAGTTGGCTCAAGCGTAGGGCCAATGCTTGAACGGTAGCATCTAGCTCATCAGCACTCACCACGTTGTTCACTAGATTTAAGCGCGCCATATCTTCGGCTTTCAATTTATCACCCAGCATCACAAGCTCAGTGGCTTTTGCTGTACCAACCAACTGATTCAATAAATAAATACCGCCTGCATCTGGTACTAAACCAATATTAACAAAGGCTTGGACAAACTTTGCATTGTCTGCTGCGATACGAAAATCACAAGTAAGCGCCAAGTTCATACCAGCCCCTGCCACAGCACCTTCTAATTTGGCAATGATTGGTTTATGGACATTACGTAGCTTTAAGCTGACTTCGCCTGCGCCTTCTACCATACCTCTCAACTTGGTTGAGATGACGTCTTTGTCCAGTCCTTCGGATAGCATCTCTTTGATATCGCCGCCGCTTGAAAAATCACCACCAGCGCCTTGCAAGATAATGACTCGTACTTGATCATCAGAAGCCGCTTTATCTAGCGCTATTAGTACGTTGTTTTTTAAGGGCGTACCAAACGCATTTAGGCTTTTTGGATCATTAAACGTAATGGTGGCAATGTGATTGTTCACTTGATAATCAACGATAGGCTGTGACATCTGAGATTTCCTTATTTTAAATGATTGTTTTAAGCAGTTATTTTGATTACCTGCATAAGAGTTAGTGGTACAAAGTGGTGGTAAAAAATAACGCAATGCCGATTACTATAGCAGTTTGCGCGCATTATAAAAGCGGGTTTTGTGGGCGCTTAAGACACATCTACAGGGCAGTTAGCTCTTTGAGTTACTCGTATAAACTGTCATGTCTGTATGAACAAAAAGAGTGTATGAATAAGATGTAGATAAGACGCATGGTTCATAAAAAGGCGACTTCCTGACTTATTAATAGATTATGCTACTATGCAGGTAGCGCGTTAGGTCATGCGCCGCTCAAATGATTAATCAAAGTTTTCATCAAACAAGGAAGTGATTATGCCAACGATAAAAGTCAATGATGTCGATATCTATTATGAAGACAGTGCGCCAAATGACACGCAAAAACCCGTTATCGTATTTGCCCATGGTCTGCTGTGGAGCTCGCAGATGTATGATAAGCAGGTAGAATATTTTCAAACGAATTATCGCTGCATTGCGTTTGATTTTCGTGGGCAGGGTCAGTCACAGATTACCAAATCAGGCTATGATATGGAGACATTGACTGAGGATACCCTTGGACTAATTGAAGCGCTGGGTATTGATCATTGTCATTTCGCTGGATTATCTATGGGCGGATTTGTCGCTCAACGCATCGCGCTTAAGCGACCGGATTTGCTGCTATCATTAATGCTGCTTGAGACGTCAGCCGACCCTGAAGATCCAAAAAATGTCCCTCAGTATCGTAAGTTAGTCAAAGCCATTCGTTGGCTTGGTATGAAGCGCGTGAGCAATAAAGTCATGCCGATTATGTTTGGCAGTACTTTTTTGGCCGATAAGCTGCGCAAATCTGATCGCAAACAGTGGCTTACGATGCTACAAAGTAATCGCAAGGACGGTGTCGTTAAGGCAACAATGGGTGTCATCGATCGTACTGGCACTTATGAGCAATTGGGTAATATCACGACGCCGACACTTATCGTCGTGGGTGACGAGGATGCCGCAACGCCTTACGCAAAGTCTGAGCGCATGCATTTTGCTATTGCTGGGTCGAAGCTTGCTATTATTAAAGGCGCTGGCCATACGTCGACAGTGGAAGAGCCTGATCAAGTGAACCGAGTGCTTAATCAGTTTTTGGAAAATTGCGTGTAATATTTAGCAGTTAAAGAAAAGTTTTATATTGTCAGGTTGTTTAAGCAGTAGTCTATAAAGATGCATAAAAAAAAGCCGCTATTAATAAAAAGTAGCGGCTTTTTGCATCGTATTAAGAGATACCATATAGTTAACGATTACATTCGTGAGCTGTATTGGCTGTGACCATCATCAATGGTGCCAAATACTTCTGCACGATTGACGATTTCGGTTGCCCATGCACGATGGGTGGCAGGTTCTAGCATGGTGTTGTTGTACTTAAACACAGCCTTGGCCTCAGAGTGCAAAATCGCTTGCGCTTCATCCAATTTGCTTAACGGCACACAGTAGGCTTGTTGCACGAGGGTAATTTGGCTTGGGTGAATGACCGTTTTACCTACCAGTCCCAAACTGACATCGCGGTTTAGCTCCTGCATAAAGAGGGTTGGCTGGTCCAAGTACTCAAATACTGGCGCTGTCAAATAAAAACCATGCGGTACAAAGCAGCCAAGCAGCTGATAGGCAAGGGTGCCGATAGGCGTATCATAGACAATGCTATTCTTTGGACGACGCAGGCGCAGCGCGGCAAATAAGTCATTACCACCGATACGTAGCGCAAACACTGGCTGACTAAAGGCTTCTTTAAAAGCAATCGCCAGCTCTTGGTTATGATGCGGATTAAATAATGCGGCCGTTTCGAGCGTCGGCATTAGCAGATGATCAACACTGAGATTCTGACAAGCCATGCGCCAATTGGATAAGCTATACATATCGACTTTTGGCATGACAAAACCATCAATGAGATTAATATGCGCATAGTCAGCCAATTGCTGTAGCATCATTGGGCTACGCGGACGTATAAAGACCAGTGGACGCGTTGGGTGCTGTGCGTGAATAGCAGCGGCTCGGGATGGATCATTAATGCTATTGACGTGCTCAGCCCACGTACCCAACAGCGTGCGCAAACGCTCAAGCGCCAACTCCACATCCTCATGACTGACAGCATCTTCTAAACAAATAATGATACTATTGATCGTTGGTAGCTTGTCACGCTTAATCACTTGCCAGATGTCTTGGCGAGTGGCAGGCATATATAGGCTAGCACCCAGCTGGTATGGGTGATGTGTGTGCGGTCTGACCATCGCATGACGCTCAGTAATCAGATGCGCATAAGACTGAGTATCCTGATAAAGCTCTAATTCGTTGTGTTGTATATCTGACATAGTTGGCATCATAAATAGAGTGTAAAGGGCAAGCGTTCAATCATGCGAGATGAATTGATACTACAGGCATTAACTGTCTTTGGCACGTTGCTTGATAAGGGTGATGGCTTGATAAGGCAGTATTTTATCACCTAATACATCAATAGTGATGCCTCGCTGCTCACATAAATGACGTAATAGCACGGTATCGGGATGCGCCGCGGTCGCGAGCAATATACGCTCTGGATCACGGCGCAATATAGCGCGCGTCGCCTCGGCGATAGTTGGCTTAATACGGTTGCGATTAGTGATGTCATAGTCTGCTGCAAGCGTCTCTATTAATGCTGCCGTCTGGTAGCGCGGTTGTTGATAGGTTGGCAAACGCTCTGGCAGCATAGTCAATGAACGTCTAGCTGCATCAACATGATCGATAAATGCCAAGCTATGATCTGCCTCTATCAAACTCTCATAAAAGACGCTGCGATGCAGGCCTAATGATGGCTCGGTGTATAAGCTGCGCGAAATCAGACCTGATACGGTGCTATTTAATAAACCCGACGGAATTAACCAATCTTCCGCGCTCGCCGCGAGCCAAGCAACGCCTGCTGGATCGGCAAGAGTCAGGAGCGGAATGACATCAGCACCTTGATGAAAAATATTGGCAAAGTTGGCATGAGCCGTGTCGCTAAATACGTCTAAGCTACGGGCCAACTCTTTGTAAATCGCGCCTTTACCTGTCCAGCCATCGACGAATACAATTGGACTGTTTGGATAAGCGTCCAGCAGCATTTGCAGCGCCACAGGATCAAGCCCGCGATCACGAATGATACTGATACCATAATGCTTGCTTAGTAAATGATAGCTGCTATCTGTGTCTGACAATGCGCGCTGCAATAGCACGCCAATCGGTAGACCTGCCCGTACCAAGCTAACCAATACCAGCGGATGCTCATCACTGACATTATGACCAAAGACATCATGTAGGGTATGCGCTAAGCGTGCGATATCAGTTGCGGCTCTCTCACGACCTTGCGCTAGCGCTTGACGGTATAGCTGCTCGTGCATCGCGGTAGGCGCTTGCTCTAAAGTCAACATATCAGAGTAGTGACGTTGCCCACTTTGAATGAGTGCTTCTTTTTGACTGACAGGCACATCGGCAACAGCGTCTTTATCGACAATATCGAGTAGGACCGTCACATCGCTGACAAGGTAGCTACCTGAGCCGTAATTGTTTAGATTGGCTCTATTGGTCTGTATGTTAGGTAAAGTCATAATATGAATAATGGCACTCGTGATAATAATGAGGTTATGTATCTGTTTTTTGGACTAGTTGTTTAAACGGATAGTTTAAACTGATAGCTAAGACTAATATTGCTCATGCATCTGACCGCGGCTTGGCATACCGTACCAGTCAAGAAGTTGCAGAAAAGGCAAATCTGCTAAGCTATCACCAAAGCCAAAACTGGGACGCTGATGATCTAAATGATTGTCTAATAAAAACTGTACGGCATGACGCTTGTGTACCGCATGCGGTAATATCGCTAGATTATTGGCATTGACATGCACATAAAAATCTTGCTCAAAATCGCGTATTAACGTGGGCAGTTTTTTGGCCAAATCTATTAACGCTTGATGGTCTTTTTGTGCGTGTTTGATTGCTAAATAAATGGTTAATTCTTTATCAACAGAGCCATTGTTAAAGCAATCAATATGCGGCGTAAATACCAACTGGCTTTGCTCACTTTTGCTATGACTAGCAAGCATCTCGCTCAGTTGGTTTAACTTATCTTGCAACGGTGCAAGCTTGCTAGTCATATGTTGCTGCCACGCGCTGAGTAGCTGCCCATTAGCCGTTAAAATAATGGCGCCATGAGTCAATACTTGCCAACTGTCGAATGGCAGTTTCACGCGTTTGATCTCACTGCGGTCACGTGCTGTTACTACGATCAGTTCAGTGCTATTGAGTAGCCAATTAAAGAAGCTCGCTTGGCGCTGACTCATAAAGCTTAGTGGCTCGTTTTGCTTGTTGACCGTCGCACAAATCAAGTGTTCTGGCTCTGCAGTCGGGACTTGCCAAGCATCAATCTTGCGCTGGGTTTGAAAAAGTGTATCGTCCAAATCCATTAAGGCATAGGGTTTGATAATATCGGCGCTGGGCTTGAAAAATGGGATAGTCATGACGTCGTCCGTAAACAGTAAGTATGAAAGTTAAAGAATGGCTTAAGTCGTCGGACTGACCACCAAAACATTATTCAAACCGCGCCACATGGTATCGACGCTATCAGCTGATGTCTCCACACACAACACAATCAAGTCCCACTCGTCAGGATCGACATTATAAACAAAGTTGGTCATGCCAAGCCCATAATTATCATGAAAGCTCAACATCGTGGTGATGGCCCCGCCAAGCGCAATCGGTGAGCGTGTTAACGCACTAAATTTCACGATAGCATTTGTGTCAGCTTTGAGGTTTTGAGATGTTGTCTCAAGCCACTCCGCCAACAAAAACGGCAACCAAACAAACTCATTGCTGCCCAACACCAAGATTTTTTTGGGTAATTGAGTGACATCAAAGCTGTCTTGATTATGGAAGCTTGCAAATGCAGCCTGAAAGCTCGAAAGATAGTTGTCAAACCCATCTGTGCTATTTAATGTGGGAAAACGTCCCCAGTTACCTGTAAATCCAAGCGCTTGACTACCAGCGGCAGTGGTATCAACCGATGGCATGGTGATAGGCTCTGGGTTGGGCGCGTCTGTCCATTGCCAAGCGCCAGAGAGCAGATGATGGCGATGAAACTCAATACCAGTTAAGCGATCTGCCATACGCGCAGGCTTAAGGTCATCTGTCTGCTGGTTTGTATTTTCTTGATCTAATGACCAATCAACCAAAGTCGTTAGATGCACTTGCTCTAACTGAGTCAGCCCTGCATCACGTAAGGCCGTGACGACATTGACACAAGTATTGCCTGTTGATGCTTCATCATCGACCATAATCAGCGTTTTGCTAGCGAGTAGCTGCTCTTGCGTGATGCTATCTGTACTTTGATAAATTAAATGCTGGCTGGCATGACTATGATCTTCATTAAACGTTGTTAGTAACGTTTCGGAGTTATTGTCACTATGTTGAGCATGACGAGTAGAATTCAGGAGCAACGCCTGCGGATAACGTGTCTGTAGTGCTTGATGCACGCCTGCCGATAGACCGACCGCTGTCTCTGCCATACCAATGACCAGAACGGGTGCAGGCAAATCATTAGGAACCAAATTGGCCAAATCAGTAAACGCATCTCGCATCGTGCTGGGTGCAACGGGAATATGACGACCCAATACTTTGGATACAAACAAAAACGCCCGTTTTGGATTAATACGCTGAGCAAAACCAAGCAGATCTTCTAATTGATAACTGTCGTTTTGTTTCAGGCTATTTTTGTTAGCCATTGAGTTGGTCTGATAGGTCAGATCAAGGGTGCCGCGAGGTAGGGTGATGCTGCGTTTATAGGTTTTGTTAGAAGTTATATCTTGATTTGTATCATTCATTATTTCTTGTTGTCCTATGTATTATCAGATTTTGTTTGTTGCTAGTGTTTACTTAGCTTTATGACGTACATAGAGCGTAGAGTTTACCGTTTTGGTTTCAAATATTCCGATATTTCTAATCATGCTAGAGAGTCTGGCATAACCGTAATTTTTAGGATCGAAATTTGGGTAGTGTGTTTTTATGGCGTTGCCAATCAAACCGAAATTCACCCAGCGCTCATTATCGGCTTTCGGGTGATCGATAATGGAAGCACGCAGACTAGTTAATAATTTTGTATCACGTTTTAGGCGACCCTCATCCCATACTGATGTGGCCTTGTCGTTTGGCTCCACACTTAAAGTTGGCAATACATCGTTGTTGAGTTTAATAGAAATTACTTTGTTCACAGTACGGATGTCATATAACGCCATTGCTATAATTAATTCTGAAAACTTTGCATAGCCGTATCTATCTAACTTGATATTTGTATGGTGTTGTTTAATCTGGCTAGCAAGATAAGATAAATTTGACCAGCCTTTGGCAGAATTTGGGTCTTCTTTTATCAGCTTGTTTAATATGCTAATAAGATGTGTCTGCTTTTGAAGTGCTTTGGTTGTCCATTTTTCGGGTGATGTTTTGGATTCGGCGACAGGCAGCAATGGTTTTGTCTTAGTATCAAAGCTAGGCGTGTCTTTGTGCTCGCTAATGGGCAGTGCTTTTGGTAAAGGTACTAGATCCTCCACGTAGTAAAAACTGTCACAGGCTTGTGTGAATGCTTTAACGGTCTGCTTTTTACCGAAACCAAAGACTTTGATACCATTTTTTCGTATGCGTAACGCCAAAGCGGTGAAGTCACTATCACTAGATACTAAGCAAAAGCCGTCATAATGACCACTATGTAATAAGTCCATAGCTTCAATAACTAGACCAATATCAGTCGTATTTTTACCTTTAGCATAGGCGAAATGTTGTATTGGGTCGATAGCATGTTTTAGCAGTGCTTCTTGCCAACCTTGAATATGTACATTGCCCCAGTCACCATAGACTTTTTTGCAAGTAACATTACCGATACTCTCTATCTTACGTAAAATATAATTAATGTTATTAGCTGAAGCATTATCGGCATCGATAAGAACGGCTATGTTGTTGAGTTTCATTGATATAACAGTCCTTGATTAATGCCGTTTTTCTTTTGATCTTATCATTGTAGTATGTCGTTAACCCTGACAGCCAACCAGCCATAATGCACTGCGACTTTGTTTGCTCAATTGCGGTGTGGTCAAAGGCATAGCGCTTGACGAATCAGATATGCTCTCCAAACTGATCCCGGCGCTCGCAAGCAGCGCAGATAATAACTGAAATTTCACCGCATAGTTCATATTTTGTGCGTGTTCATGAACGAGACTGGCAGTCACCATGCCGACGACCTCACCAGTTGGTAGTAGTAAAGGACTACCACTAGAGCCAGGCTGAATGGGCGCGGTAAACTGAAGGTAACGAATATCATCGTTTAAGCCCGTTAGCCCTGAGATACAGCCTTGTGTGACTTGTAGTTGACTGCTTAGCCCTGATAATGGAAATCCTAATGTAGTAATGGTCTCACCCAATATGTCACTGCATTGCTGTGCCAATGGTATATGGCTGGGCAGGGGGTCGCTGACTCTGATAATAGCGGAGTCGCTACCGATATCACTGAGCACGACTTGTGCCTCGCGATCAGGCTGACCTTGCTGACGTATGCCAATCATTTGAGCGGACTCAATCACATGATAGCAGGTAAGCAGGTGGTACGGATCAATGGCAAACGCCGTCCCTGTCCATGTCTCACCTGCCTGCACGTGACGAGGCGGACGCATTTCATTGTGAGGGCAGGCTTGCTGTTGTTGTGCTGCTTGGATACGTGCATGTGTGTTGGGTGGACGAACATCAAGACTGACTTGTACTCGCTGCTCAAGACTCGTCAAACCTTGGGTCGAAGCTTCGCCAAGCGCCCGACATTTAAACTGTCCGTTGCGCTGATATATCTCTAATATAATCGCAGCTTTGACGTGGCGTTCGCGCGCTGTAAAGTCGTAGCGAAGTGCACCATCATTCAGTGTTAAGCAAACATTGCTTAGCTCAACCGCAGGCAAGTTCAGGCTAGGCTCATCGTAAGCATAAGCAATCAGCTGTAAAAAATGCACACCTTGTTGCTCAAACAATTTGAGTAGATTAAGCTGCCATTTGCTTGGGTTATTGGTATCATCTATCGTTGCCCAGTCTTTGGGCTCATGTAAATAAGCAGGGCTACAAACGGCCTGACGATTGGCATCTAATGGCAACCAAAGTAGCCCAAGCTGCTGTCCAAACCTAAGCGGAGAAGCGCTAGAAAATGCGACCGAGCAGCGCACGTCTGCGATAACAGCATTGGCGCCTAACACGAGTGTGGTCTGTGCTGTCATCGTCTACCTCTTGTTAGATATATACTCGGTTGTCAGTCGTTCTTTATGTTGCCTGCTTATTTTTACTTATTCAGCAGTATCTTCAATTTTTACGCCTACCATAATGGAGCGTACTTGGCAGGGCGTTATTTGCTGTATGATATCAGTCAATTGTGGCTTATCGGTCAAGCCAAGCCAATAGCCAAATCCGACCTGTGTCAAATCCACATCGCTATGCGTCGTGTAACCAATACCACCAGACGGGCGGCTATTGATCTCAAGCACACGGTGCTGACCGTCATCATCAGCTTTGGTCTGCACACTGACGATACCATCACAGCCAAAGACTTTAATCAATGGAATCACCACATCCATGACGGATTGCTCATAGCCGATATGCTGGATTTTGCCTGTTTTATAACGCGTGACGGCTGCCAAGACCTCACCGTATTCGCAGACCACATCGATAGAGTATTCCTGCCCTGATAGATAAGGCATAAGCAGCATAGGAATAGGGCGCTCACGTACCATTAGACTGTTGGTATACGCATTGATAAACTGCGCGGTATTGATTTTTTTCTCTTCGGTAAAGTACAAATGCTCAAAACTATCGTGGTGTTCATCAGGTTCTTTACCTGAGTCCAAGCGCCAAAACCCTTGTGCAAAAATACCAACAACTGGTTTGACACATAGGGGCTGATGACTGTGTTCGGTAAGTAATGCTTCCAGCTCTGTCACATTATCAAAGCGCCAAGCATCAGCGACAGGGATATTGTGTTGGTGACACTGCTGCATAAAGGAAAATTTATCTTCGATCGACTCTAGTGCTGCTACGCTGGTTGCGCCTGTAAGCAAACGAATACCAGCGGCCTCAAACGCCGCACGATGCGCTTCATAATCGACCCCATTGCGGCCCGTTAATAATACTTTGACGTTATTCTCTTTGGCGTGTTCCAAGACGAATTGCCAGCGAGGTATAACAGGCTCAGTTGTCTCTTGTGCCTCATCCTCTATGGCTGCTTTTTCTGGATATGGTTCGCGATAGACCCTATCAGCAAATTCAAAAATCTCAGGTCGGTTATGACGGTGTGAGGCAATAATATTAAAGGGGTTGTTCGATTTGCTTTTTAAGTTCTGCAAACTCTCTAACATATCGCGCTGGCTGGATTGACCCTCAGCTAACCAAGCAGCTATTGATGTGGAGTGGACGCTATCGTTAGCAAGGTTAGTCATAATTCTCTCAGCGTTATTATCATATGTAGGGAGTTGGATGAGTGGATACGGTTATTGAAAACTGGCGGCAGTATAGTCAAAATTTGATCATTCAGCAGCATATATTATATACAAATGGCACAGGTTATAAATGCTCCTGATGAAATAGGCAAAAGGATTTGTAAGAGTGATCTTGTAGCTAGTAGCGCGATTGCTCGGTTTAAAATGTTCATAATATTCATGCTACTATATGACGATAGTGAGCATGCCAATGACAACAACGATAACATAATAAAGAATCTAAAGGACGTATGATGAATCAACCTCAACAACTGATCGCAGGTGCCAATGCGCCATTACCAACTGATAATATTAGTGTTCGCATCTTAAGCCAAAACGCCATTGATTGCGCCGCTTATCGTCTGACGACTGATGGCAAAGTACGCGGCGATGGTGACATGATATTTTATGGTCAGAAACGTAGCGATGACGGCAATGTTAGTTTTCGCGGTCATGACAGTGACGGATTTTTTGATATCAATTTGCCCGCGCAGCCTGCCAATATCGACAAGATTGCTTTGGCATTCTCTAGCGAGCAAACGCTGGCACAAGTCGGCGATGTCGATATTCAGGTACTACAAGGCAGTCAAGTGTTGATGACTTGTCAGCTGAGCAGTACTGGACGTAACGAAAAAGCCATTATTTTGGCTGAGTGCTATCGTCGGCAGGGAAGCTGGAAGTTCCGTTTTATCGCGCAAGGATTTAATGGCGGCCTAAAACCGTTGTCGGAGCACTTTGGCGTTGAGATTGCTGATGATGCGCCAGCAACGCAAAATCAGGCTCAGCCGATTAATACGCAAAAAGCAGGCAATACCTCTCAAGCGAGTACTCCGCCACCGATTCCTGCTACTCCTTCGATTAATCTTAGCAAAATCACTTTAACCAAGAACCAATCAAGCATCAATCTGAAAAAGCGCGATGATTTTGGCAAAATCTCAGTGAACTTAGATTGGAACCAACGTTCAGATGGTAATAAGGCCACTCCCAAGAAAGGCCTATTGGGTGATCTGTTCAAACAGCATCAATCAAGCGGTATCGATCTAGATGTTGGCGCGATGATTCATCTAAAAAACGGCGAAAAAACCTTGATTCAAGCACTGGGTAATCGCTTCGGTAGCCTGCAATCAGCGCCTTATGTATGCTTGCGAGCCGATGATAGAACGGGGCAGGTGAGTGGCGGTGAGTGGCTTGATATCAATGGTAAGCAGTGGTCACAGATTGAGGAGGTATTTATCTTTGCCTTTATTTATGAGGGCGCGCCAAACTGGGAAAAAACCGATGGCGTCGTGACCATTCATGTACCCGATCAGTCACCGATTGAGACCCGTTTAACAGAAGGGGCTGGTAACTTGCCGATGTGTGCCATCGCGCGTTTGGTCAATCAGCAGGGCAGTATCAATGTTGAACGTATCAATCAATATTTCAAAGGACATCAAGAGATGGATAAGGCCTTTAACTGGGGGTTTAGCTGGAAGCGTGGTCGTAAATAACAGCGTTAATAATAATCTTTGGGGCTGTCCTAGATAAGTAAAATTATTTAGGATAGCACTATGAG
>NZ_LNDJ01000087.1 GCF_001444505.1 Psychrobacter piscatorii
AGCGATCAGCAGTGCCTATTTGCGAATTTTCAACACGCCCTAAATAATTTGGCCAGTCATTTATAAAATATGCAGTGATTGATTAACAGCAAATAATGAATAGCCACTGGTTTTTATCAAATAGAACCAACAATGTCAGTAGAGGATATGCGTAATGGCAGGATATATTTTGGCGTTAGATCAAGGGACAACGTCGAGTCGAGCGATATTATACGATGATCATGCACGGCCTATTAAGATGGCACAACAGCCAACGACGCTGCAAACGCCAAAAGCGGGATTTGTTGAGCAAGACGCACAGCAAATCTGGCAAACTCAGATTAGCTGTGCGCATGATGTTATCAATCAGGCAGGGTTGCTTGCTACTGATGTCACCAGTATCGCGATTACCAATCAACGCGAGTCTATTGTCATGTGGGACAAGCAAACAGGGAAACCGCTCGCACCCGCTATCATTTGGCAAGACAGGCGCACGGCAAACTATTGCAAGACACTCGCTGCTGAAAGCGCTGATAACAGCATGAATAAAAGTGTCAATCAAGATATCAATCAAGGCGCCAATCACAATGATATTAACAATGACCTTCAATATGATATGGCAGCGCAAGTACAACGCATCACAGGTCTGCGCTTAGATCCTTACTTCAGTGCCAGTAAAATTGCTTGGCTGCTCGAAAATAATCCCAAACTCAGCGTACGTGCTAGTAAAGGTGAGATAGCAGTTGGCACCATCGATAGCTGGCTGATTTACAAGCTAACTGGCGGCGAGCATGTCATCGACTTGACCAATGCTTCTCGTACTTTGCTATTTGATATTCATAAATTGGCTTGGTCAGAGACGCTTTGCGATCGGTTTGCCATTCCTATGACTATATTGCCTAAGGTACTGCCATCTGACGGTGATTTTGGCAAAACCAAAAAAGGCCTATTTGCAAAGCAAATACCCATTCAAGCCGTGCTCGGCGATCAGCAGGCCGCGCTTTTTGGGCAAGGCTGTCTCGATGCTGGCATGGCCAAAAATACTTATGGCACAGGGTGCTTTATGCTGATGAACATTGGTCAGCAGCCAAAACTGAGCGAGCACAAGCTGCTAACCACCATCGCATGGCAGCGAAAAATATCGCCAACTCGTCCAGACAATTTATCATTTGATCAAATCTTACAGTCAGGTAAGCGAATGCTACAGCCACCCAAAAAAGAAGTTACCTATGCCTTGGAGGGTAGTGTTTTTATGGCAGGAGCTATCATCCAATGGCTACGTGACAATTTGGGTATGATTCAGCAAAGTAGCGATGTTGAAGATTTAGCTCGCCAAGTAGACAGTAGCGAAGATGTGGTGCTATTACCTGCTTTTACTGGATTGGGTGCGCCTTACTGGCGTTCTGATATCAGTGCTAGCATCACTGGTATGAGTCGCGGTACTACTAAAGCCCATATTACCCGTGCTGCGCTGGAAGCAGTTGCCTACCAGACTTATGATGTACTCATCGCCATGCAAAAAGACAGCCCTCATCCCTTGACTGAGCTCAGAGTAGATGGCGGCGCGGCAAATAATGATTTGCTGATGCAGTTTCAGGCAGATTTGCTAGATGTTCCGGTGCTACGTCCAAGAGACACAGAGATTACGGCAAAGGGTGCAGCACTACTCGCTGGTTTAAAGACTGGGCTTTACGATGAATCAACCATGAAAGCCTCATGGCAAGTGGATCGTATTTTTGAGCCAAGTATGTCGATTGATGCTCGTGAGCAACACCTTGATAAATGGCAACGTGCCATCGCAAGGTCATTAATGCAGATATAGGGTTGATTTCTATAGTAAATTTATCAATGCTAATCTCTTGCAATTACCCAAAGTATGAGCGCACCGTACATAGACATCATAAAGATACAGCCTGTAACGCAATGCAATCGCAATACGGACACAGTTTACATAATCAGGCTATCTGTCTCTACCTATAAGTTTCTATACTTCAGTTGGATTTAGCAATATCGCTAATCTTTTAGCAAATAAATAATTCAACAAATAATAAATAATTTAGGGACAATACTATGAGTAACCATGACGCTATCGATCGCAGTGAAGTAAAAAACATGTCTAAAGAGACAAAAGAAGATTTGAATGCAGACATCATCACGGGTGAGCCAGGCTCACATCCAGTAGGTACAGGTATTGGCGGTGTAGGCGGTGCAGCAGCAGGTGCAGCCATTGGTACAATGGCAGGCCCATTAGGCACACTAATTGGTGGTGCTATTGGTGCTATCGTTGGTGGCGGCGCAGGTCATGCAGCAGCCGAAGCCATTGATCCAACCCATGAGGAAGCTTACTGGCGTGCAGAGTATGCCAATGCTGATTACTACAAAGACGGTTACGAGTTTGATCGCGATCTACACCCAGCGTATGCGGTAGGCTATGCAAATCGCGCTCGCTATCCAGTAGATGCACGTTTTGAAGATCATGAAGCCGACTTAGAGCGTTCATGGCATGAAGTGAAAGGCGATTCTCGTTTGGCGTGGGATGAAGCGCGTCTAGCATCACGCGACGCATGGCATCGTGTATCGTAGTACGTGTTTTACAAGAAAGTCAGATGTTAAAAAGACTTATGAATATGACTACTGTTTACTCAATGACTTTAATAGATAGCTAACTTAACAGGCGAACGGTCTCTTAAAAAAGCTGATAATAGATTACTATTTCGTTGCTGAAAATAGATTGATTGTACGATTGGTTCTATTAATGACTTTGACCAGCAGTATGTATGTTATTTTAAAACTCCCAAAGTCAACCTTTGGGAGTTTTTTTTGGCATAAAATTTGCTATGAATCTATATGTATGAATATAATATAATATAAGAAAAACAGGGGACTTATGACTAATAATGACGGTAGTAAACAGTTTTATATTGCCACAGCTAATTTATTGAACTTTGCTAACCCTAATCGCATTTATTATGAGAATGCCCCAGCTTATGATAATAAAGCCTATGAGCATAAGCGACGTGGTCTGACAGATCTGCTGGCTAAAGCACACGCTGATATCATTGCCGTACAAGAAGTATGGGATAGTAATGCACTAGAAGCACTAGCTGTCGCACTAGGATTCAAACCAGAGCAGGTGGTCATTCCGCTTGCAAGCAATGACACTGCAAGTCCATATACTCAAGGTAGAGGCGCACAGAATACACCAGCTGTTGGTATTATTAGTCGATTTGAGCAATTAGAGACGACCTTATTAGAAGAGATTGCACCAAAAGCTGTGATTGATATCCCCGATATCGGGCCTCATCAGCATTTTAATCGTCCACCTTTGATATTGCGTGTTGACGCATATGGTCAACCAATAACGATCATCACGGCGCATCTAAAAAGTAAACGTGCGTTTTTCTTACGTGACGAAAATGGTAACCTATTAGAAGACATGGATGATCCAAATATCCGTATTCGTGCCAAGCTTCGTAGTTTGTGCATGCGTGCTGCAGAGGCGGCATCTATTCGTATGTCGATCATGGAACGTTTGCATCACACGCGTGAGCCATTGATACTGCTTGGCGACATGAATGATGTGACTGGTAGCGTAACGACCCAGCTGATGACTGAGACTGGCGAGGTTAATTATGATAAAAGTATGCGTGATGTCGCACTTTTTGATGCCGCTCGTATTCAAGCTCGCTATGGTTGGATGAAAGATGTGGCTTACACCCATATCCATCAAGGTATGCCAGAAGTGATCGATCAGTTATTTGTTTCAGAAGAGTTCTTACCTGATAGCAAGTTTTCGCTCGGTCAGGTTGAAAGAGTTGATTATTTCAATGACCATCTTAAGTGGGATTATTCAGATAGGGTGACTGATCATGGTATTATAAGAGCGAAAATTAAACTGAATGATTAACTTCATAAAATTAGATAGTTAACTCTAGTAGAGTGTTAATCGATACATTAACTTTTAACCCATTCATGTCCCTTGCTTGATAGTGTACAAGCGTTTATGATGCCTCCTCATTGAGGTTAGTAGCGATAACGTTGGCTCTACATTTTAGCCACTCGTTGATTCTCCAGTGATTTAGGACGAATGCTACTCAATGAAGATTGTATTTATGAAATAGGACGTAACATTAAGAGATTTACAATGAGTGATAACAAAGACGAAAAAATTGAAGATGTGTTAGTAGATTCGGAGTTGGCAAAAAAACTTGTACCAAACAAGTTTAAATTTACCAGTCAGCAGGGCCGCGCACGTCGTCAAAAACTTTTGGCTGGTGCCAAAAAGTTGAGTGAAACACAAGCTATTAATGATATTACTCTAGCAGCTGTGTGTGAAGAAGCAGGCATACCAAGAGCTTCTGCTTATCATTTCTTCCCTAACATTGAAGCAATATTTTTAGCATTGCGCTTTTTGAATGCGATTGAAATATTAGAGATGGTAGAAACCGTTGATATCGGCAACTACGATAGATGGCAAGGATATCTAACCGCGCTGATTGATCAGTGCGTGACGATCTTCCATAACGATGAGACCAAAGCCAAACTCATTTATGACACCAATACGCCTGATTTTGAAGGTGATGAATTTGGCGAAGATATGGACCATCAAATTGTTGACTTGGTCTATAAGCGTTTATCAGAGCGTTATGAGATGCCAAATTTTGAGGATATCCAAAACACGTTATTGATTGCTTATAGTATTGTTAATGCGATATTTACCTTGTCTTATCGTCGTCATCAGAATATCACTGAAGACTATATTCAAGAAGCAAATACAGCATTTATCGCGTACTTACGCTGCTATCTACCAGAAAAACTACCACGTAAAAACCGCTAATTTTATCTATAGTAGACACAAAAAAGCCGACAAATCTGTCGGCTTTTTTACCTCTATCATTTAGTAAGGCGCTTTAATTATTAGGCGTTAGATCTTGTCCGCGGCAGATATCATCACTGGCATCTAAAGGCGCATACTGCTTGTAGTAGCTGACGATAGATTGCTCTAAAGCCACGTTAGTCTGTGAATCATGAGCATTCACGTAAGCTTCGCGTGCTTGCTCAAGCCAACGGTCCGCCATACGAAAATGTATGCCTGACTCGCGCCACCCTCGCTTACATTGATTGGTCGCCGCCCAAATTAACGCCACTTCACTAAATGCCATCTCACGTGGCGCTGACTCTATACCGCCACTGTCTTTTAGCGCACTCAGCGTCGCCCACAGATCAGGTCGCATTAGAGCAGAGGTAGTAGGGATATCTTGCTGTAGTTTGATGCTTTGCGCTGTATCGTTCTTTAGCGATTGTAAGATAGACTCTGCCGTTTCTGCCGCAACTACGCCCGCAGCTGAGCGGTTATTCATACTGTCTTGATGGATCGCATAAGTAAGCCATGCTTGTGCTTTGTAAGCAAGATACTGCTGATGAGCAGTTTTGTCTTTTTGCTGATAGGGCTGTAGTTGTTCTACCATACAGTTGAGTACACGTTGCTGCGTGCTTTGATATTTATAAGAAGGCGCTTGAGTCTGAATATCATCACTACAATCTACAGAACTGTTCGCATCAACGATTTGAGCCGTGTTGTTAGCGATGCTATCTTGTGCTGAAGCAAGGGATACGACACTCAAAAGTAACAGTGCCGAGAGTGCAGTATGTACTGGTTGTTTATAAGCAGTGGTTTTAATGGCAGCTTTAAACATGATGCAAACCTTATCTGAAGGTAATGAGTGTGGGTATTTACCATTATTAGGGCTGACTCTGCGACTCCATCGCTTATTATATTGCCAGTAGACAGGAGTTAAGACGCTATCATTAGTTTACAAGGTAGTCGTGTTAACTTGCGTAGAGTCACTGTTTAAACGCTTGTTCTTACGTGGGTCTTCACGCTTGAATAGATTTTCATCAAACTTGAAGCGCAATCTAAAGTAAGCCCCTTCTTGAGTACTGTCGTCATAGGCGATGTCTTCATCTTCAAAGCCCATAAAATTATAGCCAAGTGACAACCAAAGGTTGGTCATTGGGCTATAGCCCACTTCAGCACCCAACATATAAGACAAATCATCTGCTTGCTTATTCCAGTAAGTACCCGCTTGCAAACCAACATCCCAATGTTCGCTAATATCGTACAGACCGCGACCATAAACGGCATGAGCAGTATTGTCACTGGTAATATTGTCTGCTTCATATTCTGTATACTTACCCGCATAGCGACCAGACAAGGTTAAGGCACGCGTTGGATGGTAGTTACCATTCCATGACCAAACGGTGGTGTCTTTTTGATAAGTATCATCACCCGTGTTATTGTCATCTAAACGATACTCAAGCTTTGCAAGCATGTCTAGTTGATTGCTGTCGTAATCACGATAAGCGGCGCCAAGTTGGAAACGATTAATCGTGCGATCACCATCATTATAGTCGATGCGCGAATAGGTATCTTTGGCCAATAAGGTAATCTCATCGCTATAACGATAGGCAATACCTGCGCTACCAAGTAAGGTGTCGCTTGTCTCGCCCCAACGTTTCTCAACACGTCCTGATGCTTTGTAGTTTTCTTTGGCAAGATACTCAACGCCAAAACCTGCCGCAGTGGCGGTGTTGTTCTCTTCGCCTTCTAATGACTCAACGCGCTCAAGCAACGTATTTAGAGTCAGGCCTTCTTGTACATACCACTTGTTTTTCAGACCGATAGCGGCTTCCGCTTCACGCGCACTGATTGCATCACGCATGCGGTATTCGCTATAGACTTTACCGTCTTTCATATAATTGACGTCAAAGCCCACAACGGTACGTTGACGCTCATCAGTATCATCAAGACCATAGCTACCAGACAAGCTGTTGATCAAATCATGACGTGCATACAGACGACCCAAGCCACCGATTGGCGTCTCACCACCGATGGACGTCGCGTTACGTGAGCTATTTTCGATATCTTGCTCATACTCTGCAAACACCAAGCTATTATTTAGCTTGGGTAGGCGAGAAGTGATACGGGCACGAACCGTTGTGCCTTCGATGTCTTTGTCCGCATCACTAACGCCATTCAATGCTGATTGGTTGATAATGTCGTCATTGAACAGCGTGTCATCAGTAACATCTACCACATCTGTTGCGGCTTGAGTATTACGTGAGGCAGCAGTCGCGTCTTGTTTGTAGTAACGCACACCGATTTCACCAACGACATTTTCACTCAAACGTTGCTCGATACTGGCTTGTACGCCTTCACGACTCGCGTCAGTAGTATGATCCTTGGTACGCACACCTTCTAATTTCAACGCTGTTTTTTTGTCGTTGAATCTATGGATGACTTCTACGCCAGACTCCGTACGCCCAGCAGTCAGTGGTGATGCACCAGTGACGAAGCCTGCATCTGAATCATTGTAATAAGCCTTGGCACGCGTGTCTTTCTTATTATCAAAGTCAAGCTCGACACGTAAGGCATTGCCCTCAACATTGTTATCGTCTAATTCTGTGGTGTTGATCTGATTACTTGGCTGAAAGTTAGGGTTCTCAGCTTTGTTCATTGCGTATTCAGCGACCAGCTTTAGCTTGTCGTTGAACTTGATAACGCTATTGACACTAGCCAGCTCTTCTTTGTTCAATGGGTCGTCGCTATTGATATAGCTACCACCGATAGCGACTTTATTAGTCAGTTGCTGTTTGGCAGCGATACCACCAACCAAATAGTCCTCACCACCTTCATCCACTTCTACTGTGACACGAATGTAGATAGGATTGCCTTCGAGATCTTGACTCGCAATCGGGGATTTCAAAAATAAGCTGCGGCTAATCGGGTCTATCTCATAATCAGCAAAACGCGTGAGGGTCTCACGGTTGACGATTAAGCCAGGGTTATTACGGTCGCGAGTGATCACTTCGATAGTTTCCGAGTTCTCTAACACGGCATCGAAGTCTTCAGCCAATGGGTAGGGACCTGAAATACCTAAACCGCGAGTTTCATTAACGCGCTGGCTAGTACTGGTCTCTGCCAAAAACGCAGTCACGCGAGTATTATTATCTTCAAATTGCGCCTTTAGACCAGTCAATGTACGGTTGTATTGACCCAGTTCAATGCCTTCATCATTGTCAATTTGTGTTTTTAGGTCGCCATACATAGCAAACGAGCGACCTTTGTCTAGACGAACATAGAGCTTACTGGTTGATTGCGCATCAAAGCCCTTAGCCGATGAGTCACCATAGACAGGATAGTATTCGCCAGGCTCGATATCACGGAATAATCGCTCGCCTTTTTTGTCACTGTCATAAGCGAGCGTCAGCAAGTAATCTCCGCGCACTTTGCCTTTCAAGAACATTGCCGAACGACCAGATGCGGTATAGTCATCGTTACCGGCAAAATCATTCAGCTCTTGTTCAAAGGCACCTTGAGCATCCGTAATACTGCTACCGTCAAAGTCTTTGAGCGAGATAGCACCTTCGACGATACCCACAGCAATGAGTGGACGCAGCTTAGCCGTGAACTGTAGTGGAATGACTTGCTTATTGTTTCCAGTGTTGATGACCAGCTCCCCTTTGCCAGGTGCTGTTGGCGCAGTGATAGGAATGAGCAGCTCGCCGCCACTGACGGTTACTTGTATGCCTGCTTGGTCTTTGTTGGTGTCGGGTAAATTGATACGACCGATATTGGTATCTAAAGTGATGGGGGTATCGGCAATAAAGGGTAGGTTACCCAAATCTTTTAGGCTAATGACCACTTGATATTCGCTGAAGCCATCGGCTTCGACAAAGATGTCTTGGGTACGATAGTCAATGCGTTGCAGACTATCAGGGGCAATCACCTCGATACTTTGTTCGGAAATAATGCTACCTGTGACATCGGTTGCGACGCCGCGCAAAGTATTGCGGCCACGGTCGAGGGCCACGGCGTAATAGTCGAAAGCCGTGACTTGCTGTTTTTCTTGCTCAGCGGTCTTGCCAATTTGACTATCAGATATGGCCTTGCCATTGACGTAAAGTGTGAAGCGACCCCCAAGCGGTGCCTGAACTTGCACCAACTGCTTATAAGTAGCCAGCTGTTGTCCGGATTGTAGATTGAGAAATAAGACCTCGTTATTAGGTACTTTTTTGAGGTATTCTTCAAGCTCGATGGCTTTTGGAGGCGTGATGGTGCTCACACTCATTTTTATACGCGGTGTGGTGCTGTTAGTATCTGCTACGATGGCTGAATCACAATTTAAGCCACTATCTAGGTCGTCGTTAGATTTGCAGCCACTAGCATCAATATTATCGTTATAGTCGCGGTTGTAGTCTGGCTCTAGGGTCAGATCACGCTTAATCGCCTGCTCTAGGGCATCGTTTTTGGCATCAACTTGCTTGCTACGTGCAAGAAGATGCTGGTTTAAAAGTTCTGTGCTGTCGCCCATGCCGCCAACGATAGCAAAATCTGCACGATGTAATTCGCCATATTTTAAATCGACAAAGCGGCTGCCTGCGTCACCAGCATTACGACTGCTTTGGGTAATCAGATCTGTACCAACAGGTAGTGTTGTACGGTCGACTTTGAGCACATGAGTTTTGGCGCTGACACCGTAGAAGTTATATTTACCTTCAGGATCGGTCACAATGAAGTTACCGTTTTCCATGTAAATGCGTACGCCTGCCACACCTAGCTCGCCATCATCTTTTTGCTGGATACCGTCGCGGTTGATGTCATGATATAGTTTACCGATGATGATACCGTCGGTATTCATTAAGCCACGATCGACATCGACATGCCACTGCGCCTCTCTTGAGCTTAGGATTTGGTCGTTATTCATGCGCGTGGTGGCAACAGCACGGTTGACTCCATCGCCACCCAGCGCTGATGACCCAATCAAAACGCGATAGGTAATCTCTCTGCTCGTGCCTTGAGGTAAGTCTCCCAAGTGCAGCACTTGGTACTTGCCTTCTGCCTGAAATTCTGTGGTTTGCATGCTATTGATAAGCAAATCGTTATCCACATAGCGTACACTGCCTTTCACATATTCAAAGCCGCGCGGTAGGGCATCCTTTAGCTGTACGTCATAAGCGGTAGCTGCGCCATTATTGATAATATTAATAGTGTAATTGACATAGTCACCAAGCGCTGCCGATTTGAGATCGCCTTCTTTTTTGACTTGTAGGCTTGGGTTGTTATCGACAATACTAATCTCGCTGCTGTAACCACTGATATTGGTGGTAAAGTCGCTTTTGCTCGGCGTCTCATCTAAACCGACAGACGGATCGATACACGCAACCAATTTAGCTTGTAATGTATCGCCAGTCATCGTTTGGATAATGCTGTCTTTGATAGCATTGGCATTTTTTTCGGTCGGTGCTGACAGACGGTATTTGCCTGTATTATTGCCCGTCTCAATACCTTTTAATGAATAAGTGTCGCCCGTAGTAGGTGAGGTGATGGTCACCCAAATTTGATCAGGCTTATCCGCCTGCACGTTACATTGCGCGTAACCAGCTTCAAGATATACATTATCATTGATTTGTGTGCTGCTTTTGTCAGATAAAAAATCTGGGGTGGTAAAGTGTACGCCGGGGGCAACAATGACGAAGCTGTCTTTTACTGAGGCGGTTACTGAGCTGTCTTCTAATACTGTTGCGCCAACTTTGATGTCGGTGCTGCTACCATCACTGGCATTGCTATTGGTGACGGCTTGAATGATTAAATCAAGACGCTCACTTTGTCCCAATTTGATTTGGTCAAGACCTGTGATGAGGCGGTCACTTGCATCAATAATGCCGTTTTTATTAAGGTCTTGATAGACTTCAAAATTCGATAGGCTGCTTGGGTAGTTAAAATTTAGGTTAATAGTAACCGCATCATAGCCTGTGTTGGTGATGGTGTTTTTCCAAGTAACTTTGCTACCTGCCATGACAGTTTGTTTGCTGCCACCGTCAAAAGATATACTGTATTGGTCAGCATTGACAGTTTGTAGTTGGACGGTATTTGATGCCACGCTTAAAGTGGTTTGTGTGTCGTTAATAGTATAGCGCGCATCTGCAGTGTTATTGATAGTATCAATTATCACAGGTGCTGCAAATGCAGAATGTGATTGCATAAGCAACATAGCTACTGTCAAAGCCGATAGCTTAGCTACTAAATGAGTAGACGGGACAATGCAGTTTGATATCATTATGCGTGCCTATACAATCAAATCAGAGAATACAGCGACGATCATCATTATTTTCATCGCTATGAGGTGGGTAGACTGTCCATAATCTATGCTATGGACAGTCTGATATTACAAATTATCAAGTCTTATGGCGTAGTACCATCTGGGTTGATTTTCACAGCAAATACCATTGCCGCGTATGTTTGTGGCGCTAGTGTGGTTACGGTACCATTTACTGCCGTACCATCATTGGCGGCACTATATTTATTAGTTGCAGGTATCGCGGTAGCATTTGCCGCATCGTCTAGCCTGATAGCGTATGCAGGAGTCGTGCTGCTGCTAAGCACCTGCGCTTTATTGTTAAAGCGGTCGGTGGTATCTTTAATCACGACATTGTCAAAGCTAAAGCGTGCATCAGTAGTTGCGAACTGGTTGAACGCTGTGATTTTGTACACAATGCAATCACCAGGTTTTGCCGCTACTGGTGACTGGGTAAAGGTCAATGAAGCTGTTGCTGAGCACGTGGTGTTCAATGCTTGTTCTTTGATCAGACCTAAGCCTTTGACTGTGGTGGTGTTTTGTACTGAGCGATCACCGACGGCTGGCGCGTCTTGACCACCGACCACTAGGTTAACGGTTGTAGTTTCTGTTGAGTCAAGCAGTGCATTAGAGGATGACACGTTATACTGGATGGTTACGCTTGAATTTGGTGCCATACCTGTCCATGCTGGTGCGCCATCGACAGGGGTAGCGGTAGATAAGTCGTATTCACCATTACCATTTTTAACAAGAGTGTACGTTGCATTTGGCGTTGCTGGATTGTTATCCGCATCATAGACAATACGTACACTTCCATCAACTTGTGTAATCTTGTCGTTCGCACCCTCAGTGATGGTGAATTTGATTTCACCTGTCTGATCGCCTTCAGTTTCTTTACCCGTGTTTTTAATCACAGCGGTTTGTGTGATTTGTGTACCTGTGGTCGTTGTGGTTGGGATTTGTTTACTACTTGGTGATTCGAGGTTTATGGCACGTTGGTTTGCCACCAAGGGTGCAGTTGAATCGCCACCGATCGCATTGTTCGCAGTACCGTTAATGACTTCACTGTCATCTGTTGACGGGTAGAAATTAGCAGTATTTTGATTGGTGTCTGTTGGATCAGTGGTATCATAAATGACCTGACCGCCGCCCAAGTCAAGCGTTGCGACCGCATGATTGACTGTGCTTTTTAAATTGGCAAGGTTTTCTTCTGAGTCTTTTTGCACATCAAAAGTAATGATAGCTTCTTGACCTGGTGCTAGGTTAAGCAAAGTCACACGAATACTGTCTTGTTCAAAACCTGTGCCTGCACCATTAGTACCTGCAACGATGGTGGCGTTGTTGCTGGCGCTTAGGTTTGGCTGCTCGGCAAGACGTAAGCCTGCTGGCAGGTTGTCAATCACTACGATGTTATTTGCGGCTGTAGCATACGCGGCACGCTCGTCGTTACGAACTTTGATGGTGTATGTCACTTTCGAGGTTGGGTCGTTTAGGTTTAGCGTGCTGCTGACCGTGCTAGTAATCTTAAACACAGGTACTTTAGTTGTACTGTTGTTGATGTTGGTCAATGTCGCTTTGGTAGTGTCTGCACTACTGAAGAAAGTACTGACTGCAGATAGCGTTAGATTCTGGGTGTCGCCGCCCACGTTCCCCGAGGTTTTTGCCGCAACAGAGATGTCTGCATACTCGTTCGGGCGTAGTGTAATGGCGCGGCTTTGGAACTCAGTACCCGTAACCGTTGTCGTGCTCTTCAGCGTGCTATCAGCATTGTAGATGGTGTACGTGACGTTGCTCGTTGCTAAGTCATAAGCACCGCTGCCTTGTGGGCTATTTGGGATATTGCCACCTTGAGCTAGGCTTAGAGTATAAGTGTCTTGAACGTTACCTGAGTTGGTCAAGGTGTGGTTAAAGGTCACAATACCTTTAGGAGTTACGGTAAGCCCCTTGTTATAGTCATCAGTCAAGTCGTCGTCATCATTCTTAGCAACTAAGCTGAACGCTGCGCTTTGGGTGATGTTTACGGTGACTTTGTTTGACTGTACAGGGTTCTGTGCGACACCAGCGATGCTGTAGGTCGCTGTTGCAATGTTGTCAATGGTCGGCGTCGAGTCAGCGGTAGACTTTGCCGCGTTTGCAGTACCAGCCAAGCCGAACGCGCTGATAACGCTGACGGCTAGTACGGATTGTTTGAATAAACGTTTACTCATGGGTTGGTTCTCCTAGGTGTCTGACACAAAATAACGGTTGGGTTTAGTTAACGACAGTATTTAGAGCAACGTCTGCTGACTTATTGGCAGGCAGCCATTTGATGTTCCAGCGAAGTGCTTTGTATTCTGACAATGGAACTTTCACCAGTTTGCCATTTACCTTGCGCATTAGCGGCATGTCGGCATAGTTTTTACCGTCTGTGCTTGCTTGTGCGCTGGCAGGAGACACTTCACCAGTAAAAGTCATATTCGCAGGAATAGGTAAGGTGACCGCAAGATCACTGATGTTTTGATTGGTAGTATTTGTATAGTTTGCTTTGTATTGAATCACTGTACCTGCTGGTGCATTACGTACCGAAGTGTAGCTGACTTTGCCATCTGCGTTTTTAGTAACCTTATTGGCGGTCAGCTCCATCTGCAATGCGTCAGCAGCATAAGCACTATTGAGCAATACAGTAGAGGCGACAATCGCAATCAGAGCGTGGCGTAAACGATAAAACGGCTTCATACGAGATTCCTTGTTTAGTTCATTATTGTCAGACACAAGCCAGATAACTTCCTGTAAATATGGACAATCAATAAATAAACGTTGATTGATAGTAGTGAGCATTTATTATAGCTGGCATTATTACAAAACAATTACATACAGTCACTAAAAAAATGACAAAAGGTAGTTTCAGGTGTGTAAATGGAAACACCTCAATAGTGCCTATTGAGGTGTTCTTATCAAAAAAATAAAATACTAAAATTAATTCATTAAGTTGACTTATGGGGTACTGGTCGTGGTGCCATACTTGCTATTAAAATAAAGCGAAGCTTTGGTCGGCACTGTTGTGGCTGTAGGCACTTTGACCAAATCAAACTTGTCTGACACGATAGTACCGTTGTTGCCCATAACAGCTGAAGTATTGCTGCTCTGATAAACATTGCTAGGATTACCTGTTGGTTTTGGCAACTGAAAGGTCGATATAACTGGTGCTGTTTGCAATATATCTTTAATCTGTACATCGACGATATCAATATGCCCACGGTTATAAGCATCAATCTTATAAGCGATACAGTTACCAGGTTTGACGTTGTTGGCAGCATTCATACTAAAGCCAGTATTAGGATCATTGGTGTCACCGATACTTGCATAATTGAGCGATGCGTTGCATTGATGGACGTACTGAGATTTTTTTAATACCAGCGTCGCGTTTTGTGATTTTAGCTCACCAAAATCAAGATTACGCGTAATAACCCCAGACGTATTTTTTTCTGTTTTGTAGTCGTAAACATTTGACGCTAGCGTTACTTCTCTACTGTCTGCAGTAGTGTCTATCGGATATTCCCAAGTATTGGGCTCTGTCTCAATAATACAGACTTTGGTCTTATTCAATAGCACACTTGGTAATACCGTAAAGCTGTATTGGCCTAGTGTACCTGCAGCGTTTGAGACCGTTTGTGGGTTGGCAGATGTCGTAGAGAGATTGTTACCGCTACAATCAGTCAGTCTGACTTGTAAGCCACTGACATAAATGCCAGATTCGTTGCTATCAAATATGCCGTTAGCATAATTGCCATTGCCCGTAAAGGTCGCTGAAGTGTCATACTGAGTACTGCTACTAGCAGTAATCCCACCGTTGTCGTTAAAGACAAAGCCTGAGAAGTTATAATTGGATCTGTCATTTGTGATGATACATGTCCAATTATCCCCATAATTAAGTTTTAAGCTCTTTGGATCCAGAGCAGTAACGGTAGTACCATCCGATCTTTTACATGTATATAAGGCAGTATAATCTGCTAGATTTGTCGTTCCTGATACGGCTTCCGTCAATGTATAGGTCTTGGTAGGATTAACTTTGAAAGTCCCTGTAGTACCTGTACCAGTAGTGACAGTATTACTTGAACCCGTCGTAGTGGTAGAAGTGATGCTGTTAGTAACTACTGAATTGTCTGCGTTGTCCTTTATTTGGACAATAAATTGATCGGTATTTGCTTTACGAGGAGCTGAAAGCGCTTTTGTATATGTTAGACGTGGCTGCGGTTTGTAGCAGTAACTATCGAACTTAATATTCACAACTTGAATAGCAGGATCGTTATTAGTCAAATTATTAGATGAATAGTTTAGAGCTGGGTTATTTCCATAAACCACGTCTACGCGAACCACGGGATCAGTAAAAGTAACGGATAATCTACAGTTTTCATCTAAACCGTTACAAACAGCCGAACTCGTAACACTATTTTGACGATAAGGTGCAGTACTGGTTATTCCCGCACCTTTAGATTCAACAATAGGAGCAACTGGAGCACCTGTGCTAGTAAAGCCGTTTATGGTAACTTGATCAAACCAGCTAAAATAACGTGTATTTTGTGAATCAAATCCTGCAATGGATGAATCTATATCATAGATACTCAAACTTAACTTATTTAGTGGTTGCGCTTGATCAGTAAACTTATTTTTAAAGGTGTATGAAACTGTACGAGAACTATTTTTATCAGCAAAATCTTGAGCGAGCTGAAAAACTTGAGTGTTCGCAACGGTGGCAGACTGATAAACATTAGTTGAGTTTTGGGTCAAAGCGCCATTTAAGGCCAAGCTATTAGATCCAATTAAATAACTTTCAGTACCGTTCCCATCAATAGCTTGGTTCGTTCTAGGAGCAGGTGGAGAAGCGATAGGTGCTAATCTAGTATAATCAGCTGCTGAGAAGCTATCAGTTTCAAACCCTGCATCACAAGTTACTGCTGCTAAAGCTAGATAATTGGGCAGCAATATTAATAGAGACGGTAGAGCTATCCAACGCGTTACCCTTGATTTTAGAGTTGATGATTTAACAAACGAGTCCATAATAGCTCCAATAAAAAAGATAGAATACAAATATAATTTTATAATAAGAATAATACCTAAATCACAATTAGTATACAAAAATTAGACGAACGTCCATTTATTAGGTACAGATAGAATGTGTGGGGAACGCTAAAGTCTAATAATCTCTTCACAGTTTGTATAAAAGGATAATAACGTTATATCCGATGTTATTTACCTAATCACTAATCATTATTTATTTAAAAAATACTTGTTATTTATCCATTTCTCTACAGCCATAAACAATTGCCTCGCAAACGCTTATAATAGAGTGTCAAAATCATTCATGACTGAATATACAGGGACAACAGTATGATCTGTTTTGTAGTTTCGTCCATTTGACGCATATGTCAATTCTCAGTGGCACTATTTTGTATAATCTAGCTGTATCTCACCGTATGAAACAAGGGAATGCTTGGACATAGCAAGGAAGTCATAAGTAAACCGATATCTTACTTCACACCAGTATTTAACAAAGCCTTACCGTCTAGATAGGTAGGTATGACTGATATAAAAGGATCGACAACAATGAATTATTACAAGGATGCTGATAGCACCGAAACCAAAGAGTGGCTACAAGCCTTTGAGTCTGTTCTCAAACATGCAGATAAGGATCGCGCGCAGTTTCTTCTAAAAGCCTTGTACAATATGGCGGTGCAAGAAGGACTACCATTTAATAGATTGGATACCGCGTATATTAATAGTATCGCTGTTGAAGATGAGCCAATGTATCCAGGCGATCTTGGTATGGAGCGTAAAATTCGTGCGTTGATTCGTTACAACGCTTTGGCAATGGTCATGCGTGCCAACAAAAACGATGATGATTTGGGTGGTCACTTGGCGTCATTTGCCTCTAGTGCCACGCTTTATGAAACAGGATTCAACCATTTTTTCCGTGCGGCAAGCGATCACTTCGGTGGGGACATGATTTATTATCAAGGTCACTCAGCGCCAGGTATCTATGCACGTTCTTATTTAGAAGGTCGTCTAACCGAAGATCAGCTTGATAACTTCCGCCGTGAAGTGGGTGGTAAAGGCTTATCAAGCTATCCTCATCCATATTTGATGCCTGACTATTGGCAGTTCCCAACGGTATCAATGGGCTTAGGTCCGATCATGTCGATCTATCATGCTCACGTGCATCGTTACATGGAAAACCGTGGCTTGCTCGAAAAAGAAGGCCGTAAAATTTGGGCATTCTTAGGTGATGGTGAGACGGATGAGCCAGAAAGCTTGGGCGCAATCTCTCTTGCTGGTCGTGAGAAGCTGGACAATCTAATTTGGGTTGTTAACTGTAATCTACAGCGTCTTGATGGCCCAGTCCGTGGTAATGGCAAAATTATTCAAGAGCTAGAGTCGGTATTCCGCGGTGCTGGCTGGCGTGTGATTAAAGTCATTTGGGGTGGTAAATGGGATAGCCTGCTTGCCAATGATGATACTGGCGTGCTCAAACATCGTATGGAAGAAGTGGTCGATGGTGAGTACCAGCTATATGAAGCGCGTACGCCTGAATTTACTCGCAAAGAATTCTTTGGTAAATATCCTGAATTAAAAGAAATGGCAGATGCATTGACTGATAAAGACATTGCACGCCTAAACCGTGGTGGTCATGATCCACAAAAAGTGTACGCTGCGTTTAGCGAAGCGATGAAAACCAAAGGTCAGCCAACGGTCGTACTGGTCAAAACTGTCAAAGGCTATGGTTTGTCCAGCACAACACAAGCGGTCAATAAATCGCATCAAATCAAGAAACTTGATCAAGAGGCGCTTGTTTATTTCCGTGATCGTTTTGATTTGCCATTTACCGATGAGCAATTAGAGACCCTACCATTCTACCGTCCTGAAGAAGGTTCGGCGGAAATGAAATATCTAAAAGGTCGCCGTGAAGCATTGGGTGGTCATCTGCCAAACCGCCGTAGTGGCCATATTCCGCTGAACATCCCTGAGCTGTCGATATTTGATCGCGTATTAAAGGGTAGTAACGGCAAAGAACAATCAACGACGATGGTATTTGTACGTCTGTTATCAGCCATGCTGAAAAACAAAGACATCCAAGATCGCGTGGTACCAATCGTACCAGACGAAGCGCGTACCTTTGGTTTAGAAGGTATGTTCCGTCAATTGGGTATTTACTCTGCGGTCGGACAAAAATATACGCCAGAAGATAGCGAAGCATTGATGGGCTATAAAGAAGCCATCGATGGTCATATGTTAGAAGAAGGTATCAACGAAGCGGGTGCGATGAGTACATGGATTGCCTTGGCAACCAGTTACTCTGTGAACGCGCTACCAATGATTCCGATGTACATCTATTACTCGATGTTTGGCTTTCAGCGCATAGGTGACTTGGCGTGGGCGGCAGGTGACTGTCAGGCACAAGGCTTCTTATTAGGCGCAACTGCGGGTCGTACCACCTTGAATGGTGAGGGCTTACAGCATCAAGATGGCCATTCGCAGATTTTGTTTAACACTGTACCAAACTGCGTGACCTATGACCCTTGCTATGGTTATGAGCTGGCTGTTGTCGTACATGATGGCCTACGCCGGATGTACGGAGAAGGCGAGCGCGTTTATTATTACCTAACGCTAATGAACGAAAATTACGACCAGCCTGCCATGCCAGAAGGAAGCGAGGAAGGTATCAAGCGCGGTATGTATTTACTCGAAGATAATGGCTCAACTCAGGTACAGCTATTGGGTTCAGGCGTGATCTTACGTGAAGTACAAAAAGCGGCTCAGATCCTAAAAGATGAGTTCAATATCACATCAAACGTTTGGAGTGTCACTAGCTTCAACGAGCTGACTCGTGATGGTATGGTTTGTGACGACTACAACCGTCTACATCCAATGGATGAAGAAAAAGTGCCATGGGTTACTGAGCAGCTAGCTCCGCACGAAGGTATCGTAGTTGCAGCAACCGATTATATGCGTAATTACTCAGAGCAAATCCGTGCTTGGTTACCAGACAACCGCCCTTATACCACGCTTGGCACAGATGGTTATGGCCGTTCTGATACTCGTGAGAACCTACGCAGCTTCTTCAACGTTGATGCGGCTCACATCGTTGTCGCCACGCTTAAGCGCTTAGCGGATGAGGGTGAAGTTGAGATGCGCTTGGTTAAAGATGCGATTTCAAGCTTAGGCATCGATGCGGATCAGCCACCTGCATGGCACCAACAGTCTTATTATGATCATTCTCCAGATGCACCTGCACCAGGCAAAGTCAACCCAAGTCCTGTGCCTGAGTTCGTTGCTGAAGACGATGAAGATATCAGCAATGAAGGCCGCGCCGAAGATCAAGCAGATGCGCCCTTGCTCAATGACGGTGATGTCAAAGAATAATAATCATAAGACTAGGAGATAAAACATGGACATTAAAGCCCCCGATTTGGGTGTCGATAGTGCTGAAGTCAGCGAAATTATGGTAGCAGTGGGTGATGTCATCGCAAAAGATGACAACATCGTTTTGCTAGAGTCTGACAAAGCGTCAGTTGAAGTACCAAGCTCTGCTGCTGGTAAAGTCACCAAAATCAATGTCGCCATCGGCGATCAAGTCAGCGAAGGCATGGTATTGATCGAAGTAGAGAGTGCTGACGCAAGCGATGATAGTGACGATACTGCCGAAGAAGTAACTGATTCAGAACAAGCAGACGATAATAATGAAGACGCACCTGTTGAAGATGATGCAGATGCAGAAGAAGCGACTGATGATGCTGGCGAAGGCGCATCGACTACCCATGCACTGCCAGATATAGGCGTTGATGAAGCGCAAGTGGCTGAGATTATGGTGAGTGTAGGCGACACGGTCAGTGCCGATGAGTCTATTCTACTGATTGAGTCAGACAAAGCCTCAGTCGAAGTGCCTGCACCAGAAGCAGGCGTAGTCGAAAAAATCTTGGTTAATGCTGGTGACACTGTTGCCAACGGTCAAGACTTTATCGTTATTAAAGCGGCAGGTACTCCTAAGGCAAAACCGAAAGCAGATACTGCTAAAACTGAAGATAAAGCGGACAAGCCTGCACCGAAAACTGAAAGCAAGTCACAGCCAGCCCCAACAGGCGAGCCAAAGCAAGCGCCTGCACCGACCTCAACTGCTGCACCTGCAGGTAAAAAATTGAGCGAAGCGGAAGTGAATGAAAAGTTGGTTGATGTATATGCAGGTCCTGCTGTACGTAAACTGGCCCGTCAGCTTGGCGTGGATATCACACAGGTAAATGGTTCAGCATTAAACGACCGCATTCTAAAAGAAGATCTGTTTGCGCATGTTAAAAATCGTTTGACCACCCAACAAGCCGCACCAGCTGCTCAGGGTGCTGTTAGCTCAGGTCTGCCAAAACTACCTGATATGAGCAACGTTGAAATCTGGGGTGAAACAGAAACCCAAGATTTAAGCCGCTTGCAAAAAGTGTCAATCCCGCAGCTGAACTACAATACCTATCTACCGCAAGTGACACAGTTTGATTTGTCTGATATCACTGAAACTGAAAAACTACGCGGTGAGCTAAAGGGTGACATGAAGGCGCAAGGTATTGGCCTGACTATTTTGGCCTTTATTGTTAAAGCAACTGCTTACGCTTTGACCCAGCACCCACGCTTTAACAGTCATTTGAGTGATGACAATACGCAAGTGATTTTGCGTAAGAGTGTTAACATGGGTATTGCGGTTGCGACTGATGACGGCCTAGTGGTTCCTGTGATTAAAAATGCACAGGACAAAGGCATCAAGCAGATCGCCATCGAAATTGGTGAGTTGGCAGGCAAAGCACGTGATAAAAAGCTCACTACTAAAGACATGCAAGGTGCAAGCTTTACCATATCAAGCCAAGGTATCTTGGGCGGTACAGCATTCACGCCACTGGTCAACTGGCCACAAGTGGGTATCTTGGGCGCATCAGAAGCGACTATGCAGCCTGTTTGGAACGCGGCTAAGCAGACTTTTGAGCCGCGCTTGATGCTGCCATTGTCATTGTCTTATGACCACCGCGTCATCAATGGTGCGGATGCAGCGGTATTCACTCGCTATGTTGCTACATTGCTTGCTGATCCACGCCGTATTTTGCTATAGCTGATACGCTACTCTAAAAGCTAAAATCAAAAAAAGACTGCCTAAGGGTGGTCTTTTTTTTGAGCAGTACTTTATTTGAAATAAGCAAATGTTAGCCAAAAAAAAGCCAGCATCAGCGCTGGCTTTTTATACTTAGATCATCGAGTTTAATACGATTTGTGATTAAAACTGTTTAACAAATGCAACGCCATATACCCAAGGGCTGATATCGATTTCACCGATGTCACTGCCATCTAAAGTAGCATCTGTTTTGATGTCCATATAACGCGCATCGATACGGAAAGCTTCAGTTGGAGCGAAAGGAATGTCTAAACCGACATGACCAGCCACACCAACGCTATCATCAAGATCTAAATCACCACCAGTAGAGATTCTTTCTTTAAAAAAGGTCGTATAGTTCACGCCAACACCAACGAATGGCTTGATATTCATTGGCATGTTGTCAGAGTCAAAGTGATATTGCACAGAAAGAGTTGGTGGTAAATGTTGGGTTTTACCTGTTAAAACTTGTGTGCCATCCGCATTATTTAGATCAAAATCATGATGAAATGGAAGTGCTGCGAGTAGCTCAACACCGACATTGTTGGCAATGAAATACTCACCACTAATAGTTGGCTGTATATCGCCGTCAACATCAACAGACAAACCAATATCTAGAGTGCCATTATCACTTTTAGGGTCAACATAATGTGCACCAGCCGCAATAGACCAAGTGCCAGCAGGTACAGCAAAAGCAGTGGTCATGGTAAGGGCAGTGGCAGCGGCTAAAACTAGGGATTGTAGTTTCATGATTTGGTTCCTTAATATATTAAAAGGTTATCAGTGCTAATGAGGGATGACATTGCACACTGATACATAATGTTATAATGGATGATAAAGCGGTAACATTATGACTCTATTATAGTATAAAACCACAATTACTGTAAGGCTTTAATTATGCTTTACTAAGTTTTATTTAATTAATTATAGTAAAGGCGATAACGGTATAATTATTTTGATTATTTAAAAAAATTGATTATTGTGAGGTAGGGTATAAGCCTGTTGTGATACTCTGAAAATGGGTAGATAAGAATTATAGTCAATCCACTA
>NZ_LNDJ01000088.1 GCF_001444505.1 Psychrobacter piscatorii
AATTCCCATCTATTTATCAACAGTACCACTCTTCAGCCATAGGCTTATCATTTAACTCGTATAAAAAATCAAACATAGCGCCCACACTGTCCTTGATACCTTATCTTACTTTTATGCTAATTTGTTAGTACTTACTCATATCAATTAGACCAGAAAAATAAGAAAAGGTTTTGCTAATGTCTACTGCCTCATCAACTGTTTTAGAGCTAGCTTGGTTTACGCGTCCAACCTGTGTGGTCGCTGCCGACTTGGTGGGCAAAGTCCTATGTCGACAGCTAACCGATAGTGATGGACAACAAAAAACGCTACGTATGCGTATCTCTGAGACCGAAGCCTATATTGGTCAAGATGACCCCGCCTGCCATTCACATGCAGGTACTCGAACGGCGCGCACAGAGATTATGTATGAGCAAGGCGGTGTGTTCTATGTCTATCTGACTTACGGTGTGCATCACATGCTAAATTTGATTAGCGGCTCTGTAGAGTCACCTGAATCGGTGCTGATTCGCGCTGGATTTTTGACCGATGATAGCGACCGTCTGATTGATGAACAACATCTCAGTCCAAATAAGCAGCTGACTCACCCCAAGCAGTTTGCAGGGCCAGGTAAACTGACCAAGCGCTTGCAGATAACTCGCGACTTATATGGCAAGCCTATCACGCCAGACTCAGGCGTTTGGGTTGAAGATGATGGTTGCCAGCCACCTGTATCAGTGCGTCCGCGTATCGGTATTGATTATGCTGGTGATGCTAAAGACTGGCTACTACGCTATATATGGACTGATCATCCTTCTTTATCTAAGAACTAGTAGATTGAGATTTAAATCTATTTTGTGAGGTAAGTTCATGTATAAGTTGACGGTTTTTATTCCTGATGAGGCATTAGAGCAAGTAAAGTCCGCTTTATTTGCCGCTGGTGCTGGGAGTATTGGCGATTATGAACAGTGCTGTTGGCAAGTGCAAGGAACAGGGCAGTTTATGCCGTTAGCAGATAGCGCGCCGCATATCGGTAAGCAAGATAGTTTAGAAACGGTCGATGAATGGCGAGTAGAGATGGTCGTCGATGACGCATTTATTACTGCTGCTGTCATCGCGTTAAAAGAGGCGCACCCGTATGAAACGCCAGCGTATGATGTGATAAAAGTCTTGGATTTTTAGTTTTATCTAGAAAAATATTAGCTTGTTGAGTGTAAGAATTCTCACAAAAAAACCAAATAAGCCACTTGATGACTTATTTGGTTATAATTTTTTTGATATTTCAACTGAGTATTAACAGTGAATATCAGACCCTAATAATCGATTAATCCTTTTTAATCTTAATGACATTGTAGCTTGGATAGCCCAGTTCGATTTTATAATCGTCGCGACCACGCTCAGCTTTGACCTTGATTTTACGGTCGCCCTTTTTATATTTAACATCTTTGACACGGTATCCCATGCTGCTAACTTTATTGGTAGCTCGACGCTCGATAGCAGCTGAGTAGACGTTTTTATCCGCTTTTTTATGCTTGTCTTTGTGCTTTTTATGATCTTTGTTATCTTTGTAGACGTCTCCATAGATATCGTCATATACACTATAACCGCCAGGTGTGGTGACACAGCCAGTAGTTACCGCTAATAAAGTGGCGACAATACTGCCAGACACTACATTCTTTAGTGTTGAAGATGATAAAGCTTTCATAAAAATGTCCTCATAATCTACTATCGTTGGATAAAGATAGTTTTCTAATATTTCAGTAAAGGGGCGTGTAGAACTGCTCTACTGACAGTAGTGTCAGCGTCATCAGTCTTTTTTAACGTTAATGACGTCTAAATTTGGATAGCTGAGCAATATCTCATATTCCTGCGAGCCGCGTCTGGCGTCAATGTCAAAGACACCACGCTTGTTTTTTTCTTCAAGATCGATATCTTCGACACGATAACCCATAGATCTTACTTTATTGATGGCACGGCGCTTAATCGCTGGGTAACGTGACTCTCTTTTAATGCTGTCCTCTGTATCACCTTTTTTATAGCGCTTGTCATTCTTATATTTACCATTATCTTTATGCTTATCTTTTTTATAACGGTCATTGTCTTTTTGATACTTGTTATCTTCCCAATTGTTCGACCATGTTCTTTTATTTGAGCTGATGAGTTTTAGAGAAGGGTAAGTATATGTTAGCTCATAGAGCTGATTATTCTTTTTGGCATAAGCTGTTATTGCGCGATCGCCACGATAGCTATCAGAGCGAATATCTATAACTTGATAGCCTTTGCGGCGTAAGTCTTGGCGTAGCTGCTGGCTGACACGGTTGAAGCTATCGTTTTGCCGATTATTATCGCCACGATATATGGGCTGATTATCATAGCCTGGACCAACGACAGCACAACCGACAGTGGTACCCAATAGAGCAACGATAAGACCAGTAGACATGGCTGTTTTAAAGGAGAAAGGTTTTAGAGTTTTCATGAGGCAATGTCCTATAAGGTTTCAGAGAGCTTGCGATAAGAATGCTTATATGAGTTAGAGGTAGAAGGTTCTAAAATATGTTGATGCAGCCATATTCAGATAAATGTTAAAAGTCACCATCACTGGAAAATCTATTTTTAGAAATGTTTTCTTACATTATCTATCATAGGATACAAAGCTTTATATTACGTGTCATTTGCGTTAATAAGTTGTAATTATTGAGAATAATTAAATCGTTGTAAGCATATGCTTACATGCAATGACGTTTACGCGACTTAACATGAGAGTGAGAGTTAGGCATTATGGTTACACGGCATTAGGGAATGTGACTCAAGGATTGAGTTGGCCGCATTAAGGATAATGATTCAATTATTAGCATCAGGATGATAATAATAGTTGAATAAGGACACATACCCATTGCTGATAGCAGCAGTTAAAATTAGATGCTGTATGCAGTAATAAGGGCAGGATGCCCAGTATCACAATCACTGAATATTTGTGCAAGGATGCATAGAAAGCAGTCGTGATAGGTAACATGGATCGTTAACAATAAAACCGCATAACAATTTATTGCTATGCGGTTTTATTGTGTCTGGACGAAGCTAGTTATTCTTGTCAGTTGATATTAGCTTTTAGCTGATACAAAATATGAAATAAGAATTATAAAATACTGCGTCTTTAATTTATGATTTATCTAATACAAAAAAAACGCATAAATTTCTATGCGGTTTTTATTTTATTTACTTTGAAAAAGACACTACTTATATTTCTCAAAGAAAATTTATTAGTAATTGTTTTCGCGGCGCCAGTCATCTACTTCGCGCTCAGCGTGATCTTGAGCATGGCCATAACGCTCTTGTATACGGCCAACCAGTTTATCACGGCTACCTTCAACTTGATCTAAATCATCATCAGTCAGCTCGCCCCATTTTTGTTTTACTGAGCCTTTTATCTGTTTCCATTCGCCTTTTAAAGTATTCTCATTCATGATTATATTCCTTTTATCTTGTTTGATTCACTTTCATCAAATAGTCTTTGAGTTTATTGACGATATGAATATCGTTTGTTAGAGCTACTGATTTATTACTTTTTTTATTTTAGTAGTTCACAAGTATCATTGGTTGCTACCAAATATCTTGTGATAATTAATATAGGGCTTTTCAATTCAGCTGTCTGTATACGCTATGTTTATAGTGTTACTTAATTATAGTGAGCGTGCATCGTGTGTTATCTGCTCATCTATTGTATTAATGATGCGTAAATTGCGTCTATTGTACGTAATGTCCATCGAATTGAGACCGATATCTAAAGGTAAGTGGCACATGGGGAACTATGAATATATGGGCTAGGTAACTGCGCAATCTCGTAGCGTATGTCAACTGGGAAAGGGGGTGGGGTATTTATAGTAGACAAACATTCTGATCTTATGAAGCATTAATCTATTTTGTGAAGCACGAGTTCTGCTATGTGTTTTGCTATAGACTTATGGTTTAAATGACTATAACCTTATAGTTGAAACGGCGACTTCTGTAAAAACTATTCGCTCTAGAGCGCATTAACTTAATGACTATTAGCTTAAAAGACGGTTAGCTTAAAAACAGATATCAGCAGTTGGGCTGTCTGTCCTCTTTTTGCCACGGGTGATTTAAGCGAACTGACTGACGTGTCGATTTCATTGTTTATCGAGTAGGAATATCTCTGCATTGAACATATTAGCGCAAAATACAAACGCCCCCATAGAGTCAAAACGTGAGCAAGCAAAAGCTAGAACGCGGCGTGCCTTATTAAAAAGCGCGTTACGGCTCTATAGTCTAGAAGGCGCTCAAGGCATGAGCATGAATAAAGTGGCTAAAGGGGCAGGTATTGCGCAGCCCAGTTTTTATAATCATTTTGAGAGCTTGGATGCGCTACAGAACGAGCTCAGCGCTCAGTTAAAAGACCACTATCTATCGCCAATGCGGCTGGCATGGGTCAATATGCTCAAGGACTATGATGTACTGACTAAGGATGAGTTTAATCAGCAGTGTCAGCAATGTCTGTTAATGATTTTTGATTCTGCCTTTCAGAATATTGCGCTATTTCAGCACTTACTCGAAGATCGTCCGCGATTCACTACCGATATAGAGAACCAATCCTCACTCAATAATGGACTGGGTAATCTGGTCAGCGAAATACAAGAAGAGTGGACGGAGATATTTATTCAAGGATTACAGTTGTCTAATCGCACTTGTGAGCGCAGTGCGGTGAATCTCTGTGTAGATATGGCAGCCGCGCAAGTACATGAGCTGATCTTGGGCTGTCATCAGCAGCGCTACTCGAGGGAGCAAGCGATTGCGACATTGAATATCAGCTTTGATACACTGTTCGCCAATTTTTTGCAAGGAAGCAACCATAGCGACTCATGATATATCTCATGAAAGCTAGGATTTATAAAACATAAAAGGGAGTATGACTATGGGCACTACAGCGGCTAGCGCGACGGACAACGAACAAATCCACTTTAGAACCTGTACTTTATGCGAGGCCATGTGCGGCATCAAGATCAAGCACGATGGCGAAAAAGTCTTATCGATCAAAGGGGATAAAAACGATCCTTTTTCTCAAGGCTACATTTGCCCAAAAGCCACTGCTTTGCAGGATTTGTACGAAGATCCTGATCGTTTACGAGGGCCTGTTGAAAGAACGGCGGACGGTTGGAAATCGATCAGTTGGATTGAGGCGTTAGATAAAGTCGCTGCAGGTATCCAGTCTGTTCAGCAAAAATATGGTCAAAACGCATTTGGGGTGTATTTAGGTAACCCGAATGTCCATAACATGGGCGGTATGCTGACCATCAAGCAGCTACTGACTAGCCTAAAGACGCGTAGTCGCTTTTCTGCGACTTCAATTGACCAATTGCCACACCATATCGTCAGCATGCATCTGTTCGGTCATATGCTCCGCATCCCTGTTCCGGATGTGAATCGCACGCAGTATATGCTCATCATCGGCGGTAACCCGCTAGCCTCTAATGGCAGTATCATGACTGCGCCCAACATGCGTCAAAAGCTCAAAGACATCAAAGCACGTGATGGCAAAGTGGTGGTGATCGATCCAAGGCGTACCGAAACCGCAGATATCGCCAGTGAACATCACTTTATTCGTCCAGCGACAGACGTATTATTGCTATTGGCCATGCTCAATGAAATCTACGCCCAAGGCTACGCCAAGGTAGATAGCCGAGTGGCAGCGCTGGCACCAGAGATTGATCGTATTGCATCATTTGCAGAAGGATTCACCCCTGAGTCAGTGGCAAATATTACAGGTATTACCGCCACTGAAATCAAACGTATCGTCAAAGAGTTTTGTGAAGCCGAAAGCTCAGTCTGTTATGGCCGTATGGGTATCTCGGTCCAAGAGTTTGGCTTGCTCAGCCAATATCTGTCCATGGTCATCAATATCGTCACAGGACGCTTAGATGAAGTGGGCGGACTCATGTTCCCCAATCCTGCTGTCGATGTGGTCAATAGCTCGGGCCCAGGTTATTTGGGCAAACGCCACAGCCGCGTGAGCAATCTACCTGACTTTAATGGCGAATATCCAGTGGTTGCGATGGCGGATGAGATGTTGGTAAAAGGAGAAGGGCAGTTAAAAGGCTTTATGAGTGTCGCGGGAAACCCTGTCCTTAGCACGCCAAATGGCGAAAAGCTAGATGAGGCCTTATCAGGGCTTGAGTTTATGGTGTCGCTCGATTACTTTGTGAACGAGACCAGTCGCCATGCCAACATTATCCTGCCGCCTGTCTCGCCACTCGAGCGTGATCACTATGACATTACGTTTAATGGTTTTGCTGTACATAACGTTGCCAAATACTCGCCTGCCTTATTTAGCAAAACAGAGAATGAGAAGCATGACTGGGAGATTTATCTAGAGCTTGCCGATCGCTTGGATAAAGACGCGCCAGAAGCGGTACAAAAAGAGCGTGCCGCGACAAAAGCGTTTGGACCAAAGTTCTTACTTGAGCAAGCTCTCAAGTACGGACCTTATAAAGACGTCACATTGGATGCGCTGATAGACAATCCACATGGTATCGACTTAGGACCATTGCATCGTATGTTGCCGGAGGCGATCAAGCATGCCGATAAGCAAATCAATCTCAATGTTGATTTTTATCAGGCAGATTTGGCGCGGGTTAAAGAAATGATGCAGCAGTATGATAATCAGGAGACTTTGCTCATTGGTCGTCGCCATGTACGTAGCAATAACTCATGGCTGCACAATAGTTATCGATTGGTGAAAGGTAAGTCTCGTTGTACACTAATGCTGCATCCAGAAACGGCAGAGCAGCACGGTATTGAAGACGGACAAGACGTGAGAGTGACCTCTCGCGTAGGCAGTGTGGTCATCGCAGCAGAGGTGACTGATGAGCTTATGCCCGGCGTGGTCAGTATTCCGCATGGCTTTGGTCATGGACGTAAAGGCGTCAAGCAGAAGATTGCGCAAGCGCATGCCGGTGTCAGTGTTAATGACCTAACAGACGATACCTTAATTGATCAGTTGAGTGGTAATGCCGCCGTCAATGGCGTGCCAGTGCAATTAGAGGCGTTGGGTGCTAACGCAGACAGTGTGGCTAATGCGGTATTAGAAAACTCAATAGATAGTGCAATCGCATAAGTTCAATTTTTTTAAAGTAAAAAGCAGGCGCTTACACGATGTAAGCGCCTGCTTTTTTATGGAGATAGTTTTTTATAGTGTCTAGAGATTAAGTCAGCTGTTTGTACCCACAAAATCAAAATCAACGTTGGGCGTTTCACCTTGTATTAATAAGCTGATGGCTTTTGCAGAGCCGCAAGCATGCGTCCAGCCTAACGTGCCGTGCCCTGTATTGAGCCATAGATTGTCAAAAGTGGCTGATGTATTGCGACTGCCATGCTTGACTTGACCACAGTGCGCGCGCCCAATCAAAGGTACGTTCGAGGGAGTCATGGGGCGCAGTCCTGTCCAATATTGAACCGAATTTGCGATGATACCTTTGGGAAATAATTGCTGCACGCGGCGCGTAATGGCTTCACAGCGTGTGGCATTTAAGTCTAAATTATAGCCATTAAACTCTGCGGTGCCCGCGACTCGCAATTTATCACCTAAACGTGAAGTCACCAGCTTAAACTCATCATCAATCAAGCTGACAAAAGGCGCTAAATGCGGCGCTCGTGGATTGACCGTATAGGTGGCTGAATAGCCCTTTGCTGGAAAGATAGGCACGCGAATATCCAATGGTTTTAACAGAGGAACGCTATAGCTGCCTAGCGCGATCACATGACTATCAGCTGTGAAAGTCTGTGCGTTTTCGCCTTTTGGGCGAATGGTAATACTGTGTACATGACGATGGGTAGAGTCGGTATCGACGTTAAGTGCCAAAATCTCGGTATCATATAAGAACTGTACACCCGCATCAATGCAGCGCTGTGCGAGTCTTTGCGTAAATAGGTGCGCATTACCAGATTCGTCACGGCTGGTATAGGTCGCGCCTGTGAGCTTATGCGCAATCGGATAGAGGGCAGGTTCCAAGTTAACGGCATTATTGATGTCAATCACATGGCGCTCACAACCAAGCGCTTGCATGCGCTCAGTGGGTTCGATAGCAGCATCAAACTCAGCTTGGCTGGTATAAAAGTGCATGATACCGCGTGTTTGCTGCTCATAATTGATACCGATATCGGCGCGTAGCTGTTGTAAGGCGTCGCGAGAATATAACCCTAAGCGTACCATTTGCACCAGATTGGCATCGGCACGATCAGCGCGGCACTCTTGCAAAAACTGCATCGCCCATTTGAGCTGATCCTTATCCGCACGCAGACGGAACAATAGAGGCGCGTCTTCCTTAAACAACCATTTGAGCGCTTTTATCGGGGTGGCAGGATTGGCCCACGGCGTCGCATGAGAGACCGATATTTGACCACCATTGGCAAAAGACGTCTGCATCCCTGCCGCCGATTCGCGCTCGATCACAGTCACATCATAGCCTGCTTGACGTAGATACCATGCGGTGGTCACGCCCACCACGCCTGCTCCGAGTACCGCAATATGTGTCATGGGATTCTCTATGCTCATGTTAATCATGACGGCAGCCGTATATTAGCTTGCCATTACCGTTGCTGCGCCGCCTATTTGTTTCAGCTTGCTTTTACTTTGGGCGCGCAACATCCACCTGCAGTGCGGCTGGCAAGTCCAATATATTCAAATCGCTTTCTGCCAAGTGTTCAGGACGAGCAACGACCAGTGCAGTAAAGCCATTGTCATTTTCTATCGCATTCACCACTTGGATTTTATCGAGTTTGTCGCCTGCTGCGGGGAGCGCGCCTGTGCCTTTGACATAATGCAAAAACGCTTTGGGCGCTGATTTAAAGTAGATGCGAGCGATGACTTCTTGACCCAAGTAGCAGCCTTTATCATAGTCCATACCGCCGCGCTGATGCAGGCGCAGCTCTTGCGGTTGGAACTCGCCTTGAGTCGCCGCGACAATCCAATAGTTACCAGTGGCGATACTGCACGCCATCCAATCCTGCGTGTCTTTAGCGGTATTGTGATCGTCCTTATGGCTAAAGGTTGGCGCATCTGCTAACACACACGGATAAATCGCGATCGACCCACTGGTATCAAATTTAGAAAACGCGCCAAACTTTTTTAAATGAGCTTGTAAGGCATCTGCACAATCGCTGCTGATGACCACATCATAGTGCTTCTCGGCTTGTTTTTTGATCCAAATACCAAATTCGATCCGACCTTTTAGATTACAAATAGCGGCTGCCTGATAGCTAAGCCCAAGTTTGGTGACATCACAAGTCAATTGCCCTTGCAAGAATTTTTCGGCATCCTCACCTTGAATGGTCAACTGCGAAAACTGCGGCAATGCTGAGGGGTTTGGAGACTGAGTCATTGTTATTATCCTTCTGCTTAATAATTAAAATATATAGATGAAATCGAAGCGATAAAAGTTATAGGTGCGCTTTAATATAGACGCTGTTGTTACTGACAGAACGTGTCAGCAAAAATGTAAATAAGAGTACCACAAAAATGGTGTCACAAAAACGTCATCAATAAGTGGGGCGCTTCAGTGTGGGTTAAGCATTAAATTGGGCGTAGTGCGCCATTTTCAACGGTACAAATTGGTTAAAAATGGCGAGTTACGGTACAATGGGCGCTCTATAACAACCCTGATACCCGATGACTGCCGAGGATATGATGAGCTTACCAAATTGCCCAAAATGTGATGCTGAATATACGTATGAAGATGGTGCGTTACTGGTATGTCCGATGTGCGCTCACGAGTGGACGGCGGCTGAGACGGATGCGGCACAAGCGGAAGAGCAAGATGCCGTCATTCGTGATGCGGTTGGCAATGAGTTACAGGACGGCGATGCGGTCACTGTGATCAAAGATTTAAAGGTCAAAGGCTCTTCACTTGTCATTAAAGTTGGAACTAAAGCGAAAAGTATTCGCCTGCTGCCAGATGCGACCGATGGTCACGATATTGATTGTAAACTTGACGGCTATGGCCCAATGAAGCTGAAATCTTCTGTCGTCAAAAAAGCGTAAATTGTGAAAATGTCTTGAAAGATTCGATAATAAACAAATATAAGACTGACGACATTTAGAAAATACAGAACTGACACAATATAAAACCTATATATAGAGAATAGCTATGAGTACTAAAAACGAACAGCTTTTTGCGCAAGCCCGCAAACATATTCCAGGCGGCGTTAATTCACCCGTCCGCGCCTTTGCAGGGGTCGGCGGTACGCCAATTTTTATGCACCGCGCCAATGGTAGCAAGATTTATGACACCGAAGACAATGCCTATATTGATTATGTGGGTTCTTGGGGCCCAATGATTTTGGGTCACGCGCATCCAAAAGTCATCGACGCGGTAAAAAAAGCGGCCGATGATGGCTTAAGCTTTGGGACACCAACGCCGTTTGAAACCACGGTCGCTGATAAAATCTGTGAGCTCGTGCCGAGCGTTGAGATGATTCGCATGACCAGCTCGGGGACTGAGGCGACCATGAGTGCGATCCGTTTGGCACGCGGTTATACTCAGCGTGACAAAATCGTCAAGTTCGAAGGCTGCTACCATGGCCATTCAGACAGTCTGCTTGTCAAAGCAGGCTCAGGCATGCTCGATATCGGTGAACCAACGTCTAAAGGCGTACCAGCCGATTTTGCGAAGCACACAATCACGATTCCTTATAATGATCCACAAGCGATCAAAGACTGCTTTGAAAAATGGGGCGACGAGATTGCTTGCGTGATCTTAGAGCCGATCGCTGGCAACATGAATATGGTAATCCCAACACAAGAGTTTCATGATACGTTGCGTGCCCAGTGTACGGACAATGGCGCAGTATTGATTTTTGATGAAGTGATGACAGGATTCCGCGTGGGTCTGGGCGGTGCGCAGGCACACTTCGGTATCACGCCTGATTTGACCTGTTTTGGTAAAATCATCGGTGCAGGTCTACCAGTTGGTGCGTTTGGCGGTAAAGAAGAAATCATGTCGTGCATCGCACCGCTTGGTGGCGTTTATCAAGCTGGTACGTTATCAGGCAACCCGCTCGCCATGCGTGCTGGTATTGCGATGTTTGAAGACTTAACAGCAGAAGGTTTTTACGAAGACTTAGCTGCCAAAGTCGATCATCTGGTCGATGGTTTCCAAGCGGCGGCGGATAAGCATGGCATCAATCTGCGCACCAATAAATTGGGCGGTATGTTTGGTATGTTCTTTGTCAAAGACGCTGATACCAAAACCCCAAGTAACTTTGATGATGTGACAGAGTGCGACATGGAGGTGTTCAATACCTTCTTCCACGGTATGTTAGATCGCGGTATCTACTTGGCGCCGTCTGCGTATGAAGCGGGCTTTATGTCCATCAAGCACAACAATGAAGATATTGAGGCATCGATTACTGCTGCTGATGAGATATTTGCAGAGATGGCAACAGCGTAGTTTAGCCATTTAAGCGATTGACTCGTTAAGAATAAGCGACTGACGCGTTAAAAAGTGGCAGTCTAGAAAACCAGCAAGATCATTCTGTGATTTTTGCTGGTTTTTTTATGGATATATTATTTATGATACTTTTGCGAATAATATGACGTATTCCTGAAAATCGTTTTTATAGTGGACAGCGTGACTGATGCTGATACATTTCTTACCTGTGCGTCCAAAAAATAGACAATGAGTTATGATATTCTGAGGCAAACCTGAATAATTAAGCAAGGATGCAAACGAATGAGTACCAGCCCTTCTAGCCACATCGCACCACTATGGCAAGCCACTTATGACCAATACGGACTAGAGAATCATTTGGATGTATTGGAAGATAAGCAAAATCTGATTGACTTACTACAACCAAAGATTGAAAAACATAGTGAGTTGCCAGCTTTTAGTATGGGGGCGGCCACGCTCACTTTTGGGCAGCTAGATATAGCCAGTCGACGTTTCGCGGCTTTTTTACAAGCGCAAGGTGTCGAGAAAGGCGACCGTATTGCAGTACAACTACCAAATATATTGCAGTATGCCGTGGTATTGCTGGGTTGCCTACGTGCCGGTGTGGTACTGGTCAATGTCAATCCCATGTACACCCAATATGAATTGGCGCATCAGCTCACAGATGCTCAAGCCTGTGGTCTAATCGTACTAGATGGCATGAGCACGGCTTATGAGCAATTAGAGGACACCGTCAAAGCGCAGTTAGCGTGGGTGGTCAGATGTTCTATAGATCCTAGCATTGCTGATAATGATATTGCCTTGCTCAGTCAAATTGGCTCAGTACAATCTTCGAACACAGATGAGCAGATACATGCCTCGACCGAGTCATCACTTGAGTCATCTCAGCACAGCATAACGTTTGCCCATATTATGCAAACCTATGATGCAAAAGGGTTCAAAGCCGTTACGATTGAACGTGAAGATTTGGCGCTACTGCAATATACAGGCGGTACGACGGGCAAGCCAAAAGGCGCCATGCTGACTCATTACAATGTCATGGCCAATGTCTGCCAGTGCTATGCAATGTTTGGCAAGACGATTGAAGCCAATTGTAGCGAGCAGATTAAAATGCTCAATCCCTTACCGCTTTATCATATTTTTTCGTTTACAGTCTGCGGCTTGCTTTGTCTTTATGGCGGCTGGGAAGATATATTGGTCACCAATCCACGTGATATCGATGGTTTAGTAAATACCATTGAACAGCATCGACCTCACGTTATCCCTTCTGTGAATACCTTATTCATTGGTATGCTGCATCATCCAAAATTCGCCAATCTTGATTTTAGTCGTCTGGCGCTATCTATCGGTGGCGGTACAGCGATTATTAAAGCCGTCTCGGATCAGTGGCAGCAAGTCACAGGTATGATTATTAGTGAAGGCTATGGTATGTCTGAGACGTCGCCCGTTATTTCTTTCAATCCGTCTGGCATTACAGCGTTCAATGGTAGCGTTGGATTGCCGCTGTCTTTGACAGATATCCAGATTATTGATGAAAATGGGAACATATGCCCAGTAGGTACAAGAGGAGAGGTCTGTATCAAAGGGCCTCAGGTCATGCGCGGTTATTGGCAGCGAGACAATGCCGATACTTTTACCTCAAATGGCCACTTTAGGTCAGGTGATATTGGCGTTATGAATGATGAGGGGTTTTTGACGCTCGTCGACCGTAAAAAGGACATGATACTGGTATCAGGATTTAACGTATATCCTAACGAGGTAGAGGCTGCACTGACTGAACACCCTAAAGTGCTCGAAGTCGCGGTAGTCGGGGTGGCAGATGATCATAGCGGAGAAGTACCAAAAGCATTTGTGGTCAAAAAAGATACAAATCTCACCGTAGAGGAACTACAAGACTTTGCGAGCAAGCGTCTAACTGGTTATAAGCGGCCACAGTCCTATGAGTTCATCGATGAGTTGCCTAAGACGGCGGTCGGCAAAATATTACGTAAATCCTTACGATAAAAAATGTGGCATGTCGCTTATAGAAATGAGCTGACATCAACGACGCTATCCATATCAGTAAAAACTGGGCGGCTCAAAATAGTCGTCCAGTTTTTTATTATTCAACTTATATGACGACTACATTTTATCGTGCTTTATCAAACTTACGATCTTTTAAGCTCAAATTGCCACGCAGGACATCGCCATACATACGAAAATCACTAGCAAAACTTTTTAGCGGAAATTTAAACGAGGCAGGTTTGTTTTTTTCAAAGAAAAAATGCCCGACCCAAGCGCAGGCATATCCTGCTGCGATACCTTTTGTGAGAGGCTTTACCGAGCCAGTTTTGATAGACTTTGCCAATCCTAACAAGCCAAAGCTGCTACCTGCGAAATGGAGACGGCGACAAGCCATGTTTTGATGCTCATCCAAATAAAAATCATAAAACGCCTGTTTGGATGACGCTTCAGTTTTTATCATATCCGTTCTGGTACTGTTATGGGTATTAGCGGTTTCGGTCGCATTTTTTTCGGTTGTTTGATTCATGCGGTTAGCTTCCTTGCTGGCGGGTTTATCGACTATCCATTGTCGGCAGTTTTTAGGTAAATAATTGATGGATTTAGATGTGATTTATACCGATGTAAAAGCAGTAAATAACGGTTTTTTATCACAATATTATGAGCTTTCAATGTAGCAAACCGATATTGCTAACACAAGCGTTAGATGTAGGCTTGGTCATTAGCCTTTGATAGAGTGGTTTTACACTTTTGCTATGATTTTGCGGCGCTTGCGCGTATTTAGGATAAATGCTTTAATGGCAAAATAGCCCAGATTTGTGTGGCGGCTGCTTTTTCTATACCTATGATTTTATATCTATGTCGTACCTGATTTTGTTAAACTACACACTCTCTCTAATACGGTGACAACTTGCCTTATGCCTACTGACTATCTTACAAACCCGCCACTCGGCGATGATGAAATGATGGCAGCCATTGATATTGGTTCCAACAGTTTCCACTTAGCCATTGCCCGTCTTGATCATGGGGAAGTGCGCAAAGTAGTCTCTATGTCTGAAAAGGTACAGCTCGCTGCTGGACTGGATGAACGCAAAATCTTAAGTGAGACAGCTGAACAGCGTGGTCTGGATTGTTTGAGTCGGTTTGTGGCGCGTCTGGATTCTGTACCGCCAGAGCGTATTCGTGTGGTTGCGACCAACGCCTTGCGCCAAGCCAAAAATGCCAATGATTTTATTGCAAAAGCCAATAAAATTTTGCCAAAACCTATTGAGATTATCGCTGGTCGCGAAGAGGCACGATTGATTTATTTGGGCGTCTCGCATACCAATGAGAGTAGCGACAAGCGCTTGGTTATTGATATCGGTGGTGGCTCGACGGAATTTATTATCGGTCAAGAGTTTGATCCTTTATTGACTGAAAGCTTACAAATGGGCTGCGTGGCATTTACACAGAAGTACTTTTCTGATGGCCTCATTACCAAAGAGGCTTTTAATAATGCGATTTCAGGCGCGCGCAAGGAAGTACTGGCAATCAATGGTCGTTACCAAAAGACTGGTTGGAGCAGCGTGGTCGGCTCAAGTGGGACGATCAAAGCGGTGCGTAATGTCCTTGTGTCCAAAGGCTGGACCGATGAGCAAGAACGCATTACTTATAAAGGCGTCAAAAAACTAGAGCGATTGCTGCTTAAGATTGGCAATATTGATGATATCGAGTTAGAAGGCGTCAAAGACCACCGCAAAGCCGTATTTCCGGCAGGTGTGGCAGTGTTGTGTGCGGTGATGAAGGTACTAGGCGTTGAGACCATTACCTACTCAGATGGGGCGTTACGTGAAGGCGTGATGTATGACATGCTGGGGCGTTTTGCGAGCGAAGATGTGCGTGACCGCAGTGTGCTTGCGCTCATCAAGCGTTATTCAGGCGACAAAAAGCAAGCCAAACAAGTGGTAAAAACCAGTCGTAACCTGTTTGAGCAAGTAAAAGATAAGCTTGCCCTAACAAGCGATGACTGTGATTTACTCAGACGTGCCGCGTTTTTGCATGAGATTGGTCTTGCAATCAGTCATAGCAGTTATCATAAGCACAGCGCCTATTTGCTCGAGTATTCTGATATTCCAGGGTTCTCGCAAGTGGATCAAAAGCGTATGGCGCAGTTGATGCTCAACCATCGCCGTAAGCTCAAAGCCGATATGTTCGAGCAGACCTGTCAGATTGGCGGAAACCAGCTCGTCTATCTGTGCTTGCTATTGCGTCTTGCGGTACTCGCGCATCATAGCCGTAGTGATTATAAACTGCCAGAATTAGAATTAAAGGTCATCAGTGATAGCGACTGGCAAATCACGGTTGCTGATAGCAGTGAGCATTATGCGTTTTTGGTTGCTGATTTGCGCACAGAGATTGAGCAGTTTGCCAAATGGGGCGTACAGCTTAGTGTGGTAGAGGCGCAAGCAACGGAACCGTTACCATTGTCCGTATCGAGTTAAAGACTAACGTAACAAAAGCAGTGCTGTCGATAATGTCATGCCATATAAGATGTGCTACTATAGCTTCTACTCAGTTTACAACTGTACTTTCATTATCTAAACACCGATAACGATATTATTCTTAAACATAAATACATTAAGTATAATGATTAAAGGGAAGCGTCTATGAGCACTGTCTGGGATAGTGTGCAGCTTGCACGACATGCCAAGCGTCCATTATTTATGGACTATGTTAATCAGCTTTTTACTGAATTTGATGAGTTGCACGGCGATCGTGCTTTTGCCGATGACAAAGCCATTTTGGGCGGTCTGGCACGGTTCAATGATCAACCTGTAATGGTCATCGGTCAGCATCGTGGTCGCAGTACTCGTGAGCGTATCGAGCATAATTTTGGTATGGCCAACCCTGAAGGCTATCGCAAAGTGATTCGTTTGGTCAAAATGGCAGAGCGCTTCAATATTCCTGTGATGACCTTTGTCGATACTCAAGGTGCCTATCCTGGTGTTGGCGCAGAAGAACGCGGTCAAGCGCAAGCGATTGCAGAGAGTATCGCGGTGTTCTCTAGCCTAAAAGTGCCTATCATCGTGACCATTATCGGTGAAGGTGGCTCAGGTGGTGCATTGGCAATTGGCGTTGGCGACAAAGTCAACATGCTGCAAAACAGCATCTATTCGGTCATTTCTCCTGAAGGCTGTGCATCTATCTTATGGAAAACGGCTGAAAAAGCACCAGATGCCAGTGAAGCACTGAAATTAAATGCCATCAACCTTTACCAGCTAGGTTTGATTGATGCCGTCATCGATGAAGGTGAAGGCGCACATGTGCAGCCACAACCCGTTATGGAAGCTCTAAAATCACTGATCACTGAGCAGCTTGATGAAATCAGAGATTTGGATCCTCAAGCGCGTTGTGAGCTCCGCTACGAAAAATTAAAGACGTTTAACTCAGAAGTGATGCTGCCTGCTTAATGCAAAGCATGTGCTAAGCTTTTCATATTAGAGACTGAGTCTTAATGCTAAAATAAAACGTGTCATTCAATGGCGCGTTTTTTTATGTCTATTAATTTGCTCATGAATTTATCTATCTAAAACTAAGGCTGATTATGACCAGCAGTGCCATCCTCACGCATCCTATTAGACCAATCAATGATTTGCCGATTGATGAGACATTGGCAGATGCATTATTGGGCAGTATAAATGACTATAGGGGGCAGCTGCATGGTCGTCGCCTGTGGCTAGCCTGTAGTGGTGGGCGTGATTCATTGACGCTTGCAGCGTTATGTGTGCAGCTCTATCGGCAAGGCAGATTGCCATGTTTGCCGCAGCTGTTACATGTTGATCATGGTTTGCAAGCCGATAGTCAGCATTGGGCAACGCATGTCGCGAATTGGGCTAAGATGCAGCAGATACCTTGTCATATCCTAAGAGCACAAGTGGCAGGTCATGATGAGCAAGCCGCGCGGCAAGCCCGCTATAACGCCATGCGTGCGCATATCAACCACGATGATGTACTGCTACTAGGACATCACGCCGACGACCAAGCCGAAACGGTACTGATGCGCTTGATCCAAGGCGCTGGGGTGAATGGTCTGTCAGGTATGCAGCCATGGCGAGTACAAACGCAGCATGGACGACGCCATGCATTGTGGCGACCTTGGCTCACGGTGAGGCGCGCCACGATTAGTAATTATGCCAAGCGCTTAGCGTTGCCTTATATCGATGACCCGACCAACGAGACGGGTGATAATGTCCGTAGCGGACTGCGCCGCGATATCATGCCTATACTGGCAACTTATAACCCCAATGTCATTGATAATATTGCACGTAGTGCGCAGCTATTAGGCGATGCGCAAGCCACTGTCAATGTTCAGGCTGAGCAAGATATGCAGCAGACAGCTGATGAAAGCCTACAGCTACCAGCAGCACAGCGCGTGCTCAATATCGATACATTGCAAGTATTGCCCATTTATCGCCAGCGGCAACTACTGCATCATTGGCTGGGTCAAGATGAGCCATTACCGCCTGCTAAGCAGCTCGTCGATGACGTATGGAATCTTACTCAGCGCAGCGACCATGATCACCAAACTGAGCTGTTTTGGCAAGCTCGCACGCACTCCTATACCGTTCGCCGCTATCGCCAGCAGCTCTACCGGCTAAGCAATGAATGGTTGTCTTGGTTAGATAGACCACTAATGGTACAAGCGCAGCCATTATCGAGTTTGGATTTGACAACAAATGACTCAGCAGACAGTGATTTTGCACTACTGACTGTTCGTCGCAGTGAAGACTGTATCTGGCAGTTGCAAGTGTATCCAGATGCGCTGGCAAGATTGATAAAAAGTCATATAGGCGCACTCAATGCAGTATTAAAGATAAAGCCATTAGATCGCAAACAGCGTGTGCAGACGGCATTGGCGACACGTTCTCAATCAGGCAAAAAACTGTATCAAACGCTTGGTATCCCATTATGGCTGCGAGAAAGCTTGGTTGTGGTCAGTGTCGTACTCTTAGATAAAGAACACGCTAAAAATGAGATTCCTATCTTATTATTATCGCCTTTTGATAGGTGGATATTGAAAAATGACTTTTCGATCAATACCAAAAATCTAGGTAGTGATATCGACGATGTTTTTAAGAATGTTATAAGCGTAGTTGAGTAGATGAAACAAAACTATTTAGGTAGTCAGAGGGTCGGTATTTTTTATCATTTTAATATCTATTATTTTGGCGTTTTCATACATCTCCTCGTGACGCTCTGCGCTCTGCTCAAAGCCATGTTTTTTATAAAAATTAATGGCGTTGGTGTTGGTTTCTAAAACCCATAGATGAAAACGAGCCTCGGCATTAGCGGCTGTTATATCTTGCAATGAGGCTTTCATAAGTGTGCTGCCCATACCTTGAAGTCTTTTTGAACGGCTTTACGAATAAAAAACATATTTGACACCTCAAAATATTTTATAAAAATTATTTCTCAATCTAACAGCTAAACCATGTCATAGTCGATGTCAGTTGCCTGTTTTAACTAGGTTTACTGCCGTTGTAGACGGCAGGAATTTATCAAACGATACTAGGAGCAGTATGATAAACTGAGTGTCGTTTTATATATCAGTATGTTACGTTGAATACTTTTAAATGTTGTGACTAGGAGACAAGTATGTCGGTATTAGATAATAAGAAAATCAGTTTTATTGGTGGTGGAAACATGGCACAAGCGCTTATCAGCGGTCTTGTGGGCTGCGGCATCAAACCAAACCTTATCACGGTCGCCGATCCTAGCAGCGATATCCGTGAGCAACTAGCCGCTAAAGGTCTAAACACCGTTGACCCAATGGCGGATGCCAAATCTGCTGTGGTCGGTGCTGATATCGTGGTACTGGCAGTAAAACCACAAATGATGAAAGTGGTGGTTGGTGCTTTTGCTGATGCATTGGACAATCAGTTGGTCATCTCGGTTGCCGCAGGTCTGTCAACTGACCTATTGTCTAGCATGCTGGGCGGCTATAGTAATATCGTGCGCGCCATGCCAAACACGCCTTCGATGATTCAGATGGGTGCAACCGGTCTCTACGGTACAGATAATATCTCAGCTGAACAAAAAGAGTTGGCAACTGCGGTGATGGAAGCGTCAGGATTGGTTATGTGGGTCGATAACGAAGAACATATGCATGCTGTTACTGCCGTGTCAGGCTCAGCGCCAGCGTACATGTTTTACTTTATCGAATCGATGGTCGATGGCGCAGTGGCATTAGGGCTTGATAAAGAACAAGCCTCAGCACTTGCCATGCAAACCATGCTTGGTGCGGCAAAAATGGCGATGAATAGTGAAGATACGCCTGCTGAGCTGCGCCGCAAAGTGACGTCTCCAAACGGTACCACTCAAGCAGCCGTTGAATCCATGCAAGCCAATGAGATTGGTCGCCAAATCGGTGAAGCCATGCAAGCGTGCTATGATCGTAGCCAAGCGCTTAGTGAAGAGATGAGTAAATAGTTATTGATTAGCAATTAAGTAAGTAACGACCCAAAAAGTAGGTCAGGCTCAACAGCTGACCTGCATTGTATGATGATTCGCATCTGATAATGACAGTTGTCATCCTAAAATCTGTCAACAATGTCCCATTGAGTAGCCCTTCATGAACAACATGTTATTTCAAGTTTTTGATTTGGTCACCACATTCGCTATGATGCTGGTGTTTATTCGTTTTATGCTGCAATTTGCAGGGATGGATGCGCGCAACCCGATGATTGCACCTGCCTATAAAGCGACCCATATCGTCGATGTGTTTGGGCGGATCTTCCCAACGGTCGGACAGGGACGTATTAGCATTGCGGCTATTGTCCTGATGTTTTTGATTCGTCTGATTGATATTTCTGGAAAAGCGGCATTGACGCATCAAGGGGTTGCCCCCGTTCCGCTATTCTTTACGGGTACGATCAGCCTAGTGCTAGACTTTTTACGTATGTGTCGCTATTTGGTGATTGGGTCTATTATCGTCAGCTGGATCGTGGTGTTTACCCAATCCCAGCATCCTATTATTGGTATTATTATGAGCTTAGCGGAGCCGATACTAGAGCCGTTTCGTCGTATCACGCCAAACTTAGGGATGCTTGATTTGTCACCGATGGTTGCTTTCTTTGTGTTTTATTTACTTGAGATATTTATCGGCGGGTTGGCCGCAAACTTCATGCCTATGTTGGGGTAAGCGATATTTTGCAATAGTAAATCAACCATGCACATTGTCAGATCTTTGACTAAAAAGGCGCTTTATAAAATATAGAGCGCCTTTTTTATGTCTGCTACTTGGGTAAGCTATGGCTTGTTAGATATGCTAAAAACGAACAAAGCGATTGGGTATTAATTGCGCCTGAGCATCATCAGGGTGCGGGTCGTCAGCCGCGCGCAATGTCTGGGTAATCCAATTATCTGCGGATTTTACCGTATCAATCAAATCATCTTCCATCGCCAAACGCCCAGCGATAAAGCTGGCAAGCGAACATCCTGAGCCATGAAATTCACCTTCTAAGCGCGGTAAGATGCTCTTATGTACCATCTCGCCCTCTATATATAAATACTGCTCGATATCACCGCTGTCAAAATCATGAGAGGTTTTTACCAACACCGCATGAGCGCCTTGCGCGCATAGTTTTTTCGCACCACTGTGCAAATCCTGCTCGCCGCTCAGCGCGCGCAGTTCATGCGTATTGGGTGTAATCAAGGTGGCATAGGGTAGCAGCTGCCTAAAAGCACTGACCAGCGTTTTTTCATCGCCCAAGCTGCCACCGCTATTGGCGACCAATACAGGATCCAATACAAATGGTGTGTCCTTGCTGATCTTTTGCTCAGCAAACAAGTGCGTTAGCATTGCGATGTTATCAGTGGTGCCCAGCATACCTGATTTGATGGCTTTGACAGGTAAATCGTCAAGCACCGCAGTGGCTTGAGACTTCACTAGCGCTGCCGCACAAGCTTCAAAACCAAATACCTGCTGTGAGCTTTGAATCGTGACTGCCGTACAAGCAATGGCAGCATGCGCACCAGATTGACCGATGGCTTCAATATCCGCTTGTAATCCAGCGCCGCCTGAAGGATCCAGTCCAGAAAAACACAGTACGACAGGTCGCATAACCGCTCCTTTGAGTTATTTTATAATCAGTGATAAATACTATAGCCACCTACTGCCAAAAAATCTATCTCAGTCTAGTACCTATAGATTAAGTATAAAGTATCAAAACAAATGAGACTGTTCTGAATCATCCATTTAGCAGTGGCATTTTTTTTGCAATATGGCGTAATTTTAAGTATTAAAAGGCGAGAAAAGCATTTATATCGATAATTATGAGAAAAGCCTCATTAAATCGGCAGACAAGGCTTGCAATTCGTTTTGGCTTTGCTATAATACTCGCCCACGGCATAAGACGTATTGTTAGCATTAATACTGTGTTTATTTTTATAAATGTCTTAAATCGTTAGGTGAAGTGGGTGAGTGGCTGAAACCAGTTCCCTGCTAAGGAACCATACGTGTAAGCGTATCGAGGGTTCGAATCCCTCCTT
>NZ_LNDJ01000089.1 GCF_001444505.1 Psychrobacter piscatorii
TAATTTTATTTATCTAGGACAGCCCCAAATATTATTACGGGCTTTTTATATCATGGATGCTTTGTTATAAAAGGCTTTAGCATACTACCGTTACGAGTCAAGCGCAGCCTTTGCTTTTTTATGTTTTTTGACCGTCATCGCCAATAACTGTATGGCCGCAGGTGTGACACCGCTGACACGTCCAGCTTGAGCAAGCGTCGCAGGACGAACTTGCGTGAGTTTTTGTACAATCTCGTTTGATAGCCCTGATACTACACTATAATCAAAATCTAGCGGTAGCGCCGTGTTTTCTAAGCGCTTCATTTGATCAATATCTTCTTGCTGACGATCGATATAGCCGGCATATTTGACAGAAATCTCGATCTGCTCTCCTACTTGCGCATCAACGGTTGAGTCAGTAATAGCCGCGATATCAGCAAAACGTATCTGCGGACGCTTTAGCAAATCAAAGGCAGTCGATTCTTTAGAGAGTACCTCACCTGTCTGCTCAGATAGTTTCTGACCCAAGGTATTTGTCGGCGTGGCCCACATGTCTTTTAGGCGTGACGTCTCTGTCGAGATCGCCTCCATTTTTTCTTGATATGCTTGCCAGCGCACATCATCTACCAGTCCTAATTTACGACCCGTCTCTGTCAAGCGCTGATCGGCATTGTCTTCACGTAGCAATAAACGATATTCTGCGCGGCTCGTAAACATACGATAAGGCTCGGTCGTACCATGGGTGATCAAATCATCCACAAGTACGCCAAGATACGCTTCATCACGGCGCGGGGTCCACGTGTCAAACTCGCTATTGTTAGTAGTGACCAATGCGGCATTGGTCCCTGCTAGCAAACCCTGCACGCCCGCTTCTTCGTAGCCTGTCGTACCATTAATTTGACCGGCAAAGTACAGACGATCAATCGATTTAGTCTCAAGCGTGGGCTTGAGATTTTGCGGATCAAAATAATCATACTCGATGGCATAGCCTGGACGAGTAATATGCGCTTTCTCTAAGCCTTTCATACTGTGAATGAAGTCTAACTGCACATCAAATGGCAAGCTCGTTGAGATACCATTTGGATACAGCTCATGCGTGGTCAAACCTTCTGGCTCAATAAAGATCTGATGGCTATCTTTATCTGCAAAACGATGAATTTTATCTTCGATAGATGGACAATAACGCGGGCCTACGCCTTCGATTTTGCCAGAGAACATCGGTGAGCGATCAAGATTTTCACGGATGATATCGTGAGTACGCGCATTGGTATGTGTGATATAGCAGTTGACCTGCTCAGGATGCATAGAAACATCACCCATATAGCTCATCACAGGCAGCGGCGTATCACCTGGCTGTACCGTCATCACGCTAAAATCAACGCTACGGGCGTCGATACGTGCTGGCGTACCTGTTTTTAGGCGACCGACTGGTAGCTTAAGCTCACGCAAACGATCTGCAAGCTTAATAGAAGGCTGATCCCCTGCACGGCCACCATTTGAGTTTTCTAGACCAATATGAATGACGCCGCCCAAGAAAGTCCCTGAGGTTAATACGACTGTTTCGGTCTTAAAGACAATACCTGTAGAAGTCACAACAGCTGTCGCACGGCCATTCTCTACTAAGATATCATCAGCGGCTTGCTGAAATATATCTAGGTTTGGTTGATTCTCTAACGTATGACGAATAGCCGCTTTATACAAGATACGGTCTGCTTGCGCACGTGTGGCACGCACAGCAGCGCCTTTACGGCTGTTTAGTACACGAAACTGGATACCTGCTTTGTCCGTTGCTAGCGCCATCGCGCCGCCTAACGCGTCAATCTCACGCACTAAATGCGATTTACCGATACCGCCAATCGCGGGATTACAGCTCATCTGACCAAGAGTCTCGATATTATGGGTCAACAATAAGGTCTGAGCGCCCATACGTGCCGCCGCCAGAGCAGCTTCTGTACCAGCATGACCACCGCCGATTACTATCACGTCGTAATGTTTTGGGTATTGCATGTGTGCCTCACTTGACTCATAACGCTGCTGATTGACGTATCTTGTGTTCAAATAAGAAAACCATCAGCAAATAAACGTCAGTCGTATTTATAAAAAAGATAACGACTCAGATAAGTCGTTCATAATTGGTTGAATAACCCATCATTATAACAATTTTTTCACGCTTAAAAAACGCTAGGATAAAAACTATTATAATTAAGCGCAAAGATACTTACGCCAGCATCACTTTGGTTGTTAGCTTTTGAGTTCGTAATGATCTCTTAGTCATTACTGTTTCCACGGCTCAAGGGTACGATCCGATCCGATTGACCGCTAGACAGCATATGATGGCTACCATACCCTTCTGGGTTTATCTGTAGATAGGCATTCATTTGACCAATCGCCTCACCATCATCACTCGCTAAAATCTGCGCTTTGATGAGCTCAACTGGCGGTAATGGTAAGTTTTTGAGCAAGGCCAAGCGCTGATGATTATCACCTTTATTAACGACTAATTCGATAAGCTGACGAGCATCGATTGGCAAATCTGGCGTGTTTTGAGCCAACAATGCCAAGTGATAAGCACCTGCTGGATCTTGGTCCACAACAATGCGCTGTTCAATAGCGATATACGTCGCTTCAGTTGCACCGCCCGCCACACTAAGCTGATGAATACACTTCAGTGCTGAGTATGATTCATTATTAGCAATCTCAATAATCCGCGTAGATTCGTTTTTTAAACGCTCACGACGCTTTTCAATCGCCGCCTGCTCAGCCGCTTCTCTCTGCTCATTTAACTGTTCACTGGTTTGGTTATTCATAAAGCTCTCTTAATTATCTGATAATTATTATTTATATCGCTGGTATCTTGGACACTATATGGGGGTAAATCCCATAAAAACAACGAAGCCTAATGACATAGGCGCGTGGAAATACTAGTAGGGACAAGAATAGATAGAGTATTAGTGACACTAATAGCAATAATAAAAAAACCCAAATAGTCATTAATGACTACTTGGGTTTGCTGTGCTCGTATCTTACAAAGACTAATTGGACATTAAAGACATCCAATTCACACTTTTAAGTATTAAGCAGCAGGGCTGTTTGCTTCAACCAATGGCTTTAGCTCGCCTGATTGATACATTTGCAAGATGATGTCTGATCCGCCCATCAACTCGCCATCAATCCATAATTGCGGGAACGTTGGCCAGTTCGCAATTTTTGGCAACGTTGCACGGATTTCTGGGTTTTCTAAAATGTTTACAAACGCAAATGGACGACCAATCTGAGTCAACACTTCAATAGAGCGCGCTGAAAAACCACACTGTGGAAATTGCGGTGTGCCTTTCATGTAGATAATGACTTTATTGTCACGGATTTGATCACGGATCAATTGTTCAACGTCGTTTGCAGCAGTATTTGGGGTTTGCTCACTCATAAAAGCTCCTATTGATAAAGCGGTTCATTAAAATGATTATTTATATAAAAATAATTGTGTAAAGACGTGGCTGATACATGGGGCGACTGCCGCTGTATTACAAGCACGAATTTCGATCTATGTAGGTTCAACAGTATTAGGGACTAATAATACCACGGCATTGGCCATGATGCCTTCTTGACGACCCGTAAATCCCAATTTTTCAGTCGTGGTGGCTTTTACACTGATATTGCTAATATCCGTTTGTAAGTCGCTCGCGATATTAGCGCGCATCGCTTTGTTGTGCGGTGCCAGCTTTGGACGTTCACACATCACCGTAATATCAGCATTGCCTAGACTATAACCAGCCTCTTGCACTTTACTATAAACATAACGCAGCAAAATCCTTGAATCCAATCCAGCATGTGCCGCATCGGTATCAGGAAAATGCTGCCCAATATCGCCAAGTGCAAGTGCGCCCAGCAGCGCATCAGCCAATGCATGCAAGACCACATCCCCATCAGAGTGTGCGAGCAAACTATGAGAATGCTCAATCGGCACGCCCGCTAGAATGACATATTGTTGCTGCTGACCATTATTATGAAAAGCATGAACATCGATACCTTGACCAATTTTTATCATTATTATTCCAAGATGAGTTAAAGGTGATTAAAATAATTCAAAACCACTATCTGAATTTTCAAAGTGGTTTTACGAGTAGCCAGACACCATCGGTCGCCACCAGTTTCAATTAACTGGTATAATATGACGTTTATTTTATCATAATACCAGATCCAAAAGACAAGCTGACGTTGTTCTGCTGACACTACGTATTGTAGTAAATGCATAATTTTTGGCGTCACTGTTTGCTTTGGATAACGTATAAATAGTTGAGCCGTTTTATGTCAGCCATACAAGATACTTCAAGCACACCCGTTTCTGAGTCTTTTAATGCTCATCGCCCTTTAACACTTGCTGATGTCGAAAATCCTAGCACCAAGCATGTGATCGTCGGTATGTCAGGTGGGGTCGATTCTTCTGTATCAGCCGTATTACTTCAGCAGGCAGGCTTCAAGGTTGAAGGCCTGTTTATGAAGAACTGGGAAGAAGATGACGGCACCGAATACTGTACAGCAATGGATGACCTCGCAGACGCGCAAGCCGTATGTGACAAAATTGGCATGAAGCTGCACACGGCCAACTTTGCTATGGAATATTGGGATCGCGTATTCGAGCACTTTTTGGCAGAATATAAAGCCGGCCGCACCCCTAACCCTGATATTTTGTGCAACAAAGAAATTAAGTTTAAGGCGTTTTTAGACTATGCGTTGACGCTTGGTGCAGATTATATCGCGACCGGTCACTATACGCGCCGCAGTGTGAACTATATCAATGCCGAAGGTGACGAGGTTGCACAGCTCTTACGCGGTCTTGATAATAATAAAGACCAAAGCTATTTCTTGCATGCGGTTGGCGGTGACAAAATCGCTAAAACGCTATTTCCAGTTGGCGAGCTTGAAAAGCCAGTGGTACGTCAGATTGCTGAAGAGCACGACCTAGCGACGGCTAAGAAAAAAGACTCTACGGGTATTTGCTTTATTGGTGAGCGCCGTTTTAAAGATTTCCTACAACAGTACTTGCCTGCCCAAAAAGGCGATATCATCACTGACGACGGGCATGTTATCGGTCAGCATGATGGGCTAATGTACTACACCTTAGGTCAGCGCGGCGGTATCGGTATTGGCGGTGTCAAAGACCGTCCCGAGGAGCCGTGGTTTGTATTGGCAAAAGACTTAGAGAAAAATCGTTTAATCGTCGGTCAAGGGCATGAACATCCCATGCTAATGAGCAACGAGCTAAAAGCCTATAAGCTCGATTGGATTGATGGTTTACCACCTGTGGATGTGTTTAGCGACGAAGGCTTAGCCTGTATGGAGAAGTCTCGCTATCGCCAGCCTGATCAAGCGTGCCGCGTGTTTGCGACCAATGCTGATGGCAGTGAGGTTCGAGTGGTATTTGATGAGCCGCAGCGCGCTGTCACCCCTGGTCAGTCAGCGGTATTTTATATCGATGAAGTATGTTTAGGCGGCGGCGTGATTGAATCTATCGATGCACCATGTGGATTTTAATTGCTTCCTAACACCCAACTTAAAGCACAGATGTTGATGCAGTAAATAGATTTATTTTGACGAGGGTCAACATCGCTTTATTTGCATAGACCGCTTTTTTAATATCATATTTCTGCTATATTACGCGCAACGATTTCGACGTCGTTTATTATATGGTAATTTTTTATCTAGACTCTTGCAGTTTTTTATTTCATAACTACTGAGGCACAACCATGACCCCACTTACCGCTCTCTCTCCAATTGATGGTCGTTACGCATCAAAGGCTGACAGCTTACGTCCTTATTTATCTGAATTTGGTCTAATCAAAGCTCGCGTTACGGTAGAGATTCGCTGGTTGCAGTCTTTAGCTGACAACAGCGCAATTGGTGAATTAGCAGCATTTGATGACCAGACCAACGCTTTTTTGAATGCAATCGTTGATGATTTTAGCGAAGCCGATGCCCAAGCGATCAAAGACATCGAAGCGACGACCAATCATGATGTAAAAGCGGTTGAGTACTTTATCAAGGACAAGTTCCGGGGTCAGGATGCCTTGATTGATTCACTTGAGTTTATTCACTTTGCCTGTACCAGTGAAGATATCAATAACCTATCGTATGCATTGATGCTCAAAGACAGCCGCAAGCTTGTCGTTGCCAAAATGCAGCAAGTGACTGATAGCATCGTTGACTTAGCGATTGCTCATGCTGATCAACCAATGCTATCACGTACACATGGTCAGACAGCCAGTCCAACGACATTGGGTAAAGAGATGGCAAACGTGGCCTACCGCCTAGCCCGCCAAATCAAGCAAATCAATCAAGTAGAACTGTTAGGTAAAATCAATGGCGCCGTTGGTAACTATAATGCGCATTTTTCAGCGTATCCTGACGTCGACTGGCAGAGCCATGCTGAAGCATTTATCGATCAGCGTCTAGAGCTAACCTTTAACCCTTATACGACTCAAATTGAGCCACATGACTATATCGCTGAGTTGTTTGATGCTGTTAAGCGCTTCAATACCATCTTGATCGATTTCAACCGTGATATTTGGCAATATATCAGCTTAGGCTATTTTAAACAGCGCCTAAAAGACGGTGAAGTTGGCTCTTCTACCATGCCGCATAAAGTTAATCCAATTGACTTTGAAAACTCTGAAGGTAACTTAGGCGTTGCCAATGCGATGCTGGCACATTTGGGTGAGAAGTTACCGATTTCACGTATGCAGCGTGACCTATCGGATTCAACGGTGTTGCGTAATATCGGTGTTGGTCTAGCACAGAGCATGATTGCTTTTGATGCTTGCCTAAAAGGCGTGGGTAAACTTGAGCTAAATGCGCAGCGTTTAAATGATGACTTGGATCAAGCGCAAGAAGTGTTGGCAGAACCGATTCAAACGGTCATGCGTCGCTACCGTGTTGAAAACCCGTATGAAAAACTAAAAGCCTTGACTCGCGGTAATGCCATGACTCGTGAAGCCATGCTAACCTTTGTTGAAAGCGATGAGCTATCGGCTGTTAGCGATGCGGATAAAGAACGCCTACGTGCATTGACGCCTGCTACTTATATCGGTAATGCCGCTGAGCAAGCACGCGCTATTAAAGAGTGGATTGCCAAGCTGTAATTTTAACGATTAATAGCAGCCATCGAGCACTATGCGTCAGGATAATAAGTCTGTGCTTGCTAGTACAATTGCGGTATTCATCGTTATGGTACTGGCAAGCATTGAGCCTCTAGAGTGGTCGAGCTACCTGTTACATCAGCTCGGTACGCTGCTTTTTTTGGCATTAATGCTAGGTGCTTGTCGCTATCGCTATGTTAGCTCACGCTCCTATGTGCTCGCGTCACTATTTTTACTCATTCATATTATCGGTGCGCGTTATCTATACTCTTATGTGCCCTACAATGACTGGACGCAGCAACTATTCGGTATACGTTTAGATGAGTTATTTGGCTGGCAGCGCAATATGTACGATCGTCTTGTCCATTTTAGCTACGGGGTTTTACTGTTCAATGCGATGGCAGATGTCTCAAAGACTATCTTTAACGTTCAATCTGTCAAACTACTCATCGCACTTGCTCTCATGATTAATATGTCATCAAGTCTGCTCTACGAATTACTCGAATGGAGCATTGCAATGACGTTATCACCAGAAGCTGCTGAAGCGTATAACGGTCAGCAGGGTGATATATGGGACGCCCACAAAGATATGGCTTTAGCATTACTCGGTGGGCTAATTGCGGCAGGTATTATGCTATTTGAAACTCGTCAAAACCAAGTGGTATCTAATTAAGTGATTAATCGTCTTTTTTATCATCGTCACTGTCGCCTGGTATGATGGCTTTACCGACAGCGACGGTACCTTTGACCACACCTTTGGTGGTTTTATAAGCAATTTTGGCAGGTACGGTGACAATCTTATGGACACAGGCCTGTAGCAAAAACACGCTAGCAATGATGACGATAAAGTGCAATTTTTTCATAACTTTCCTACGATTCAGTGGCTGTTCTGATGATAGCCATCAGATAGGTGATCATCATAAACGATTAAAACCTTTCCATAAAGCCTCTCTTACTATCAATCTCATACGCATTTACAATATGGATTTACCCATGACCTCTATTCCTCTTTGTCTACCCGACTCTATTACGCCTGAGCAGTTTTTGGCTGAATACTGGCAAAAGAAACCACTGCTTATCAAGCAAGGCTTACCGCAGCTGATCGATATGTTTGAGCCAGATGATATGATTGGTCTTGCCCTTGAAGAAGATGCTAGCGCACGCTTGCTAACCCAAGCAGCCAGTAAAAAAGAAGGTCAGGCACAGTGGCAACTCAAAAAAAGCCCACTGAGCGAGACTGATTTTGAAAACCTACCAGAGCAATGGACCGTATTGGTACAAAACCTTGAACAGTGGTCACCAGAGCTCGGTCAGTTGTGGCAAGCCTTTGACTTTATTCCGCAGTGGCAGCGTGACGATATTATGGTTTCCTACGCGCCAGCAGGTGGGTCGGTCGGTAAGCATTATGACGACTACGATGTATTTTTGGCACAAGGCTATGGTTCACGGCGCTGGCAGTTGGGCAAATTCTGTGATGAGCAGACAGAGTTTGTTGCTGATGAGCCTATTCGCTTGTTTGACGATATGGGTGAGCTTATCTTTGATGAGATACTAGAAGCGGGTGATGTGCTTTATGTACCGCCTAAATTATCGCACTTTGGGGTGGCACAAGATGACTGTCTGACTTTCTCGTTTGGATGTCGTCGTCCAAATTTAATGCAAATCATCGACAGTGTGGCAGATATTGCAACCAATGACAGTCAGTTATTCATCCCTATGCTACTGCCACAAACGCTACAGAACTCAGGTGAACTGCAAGCGGACAGCATCGCTGCGATCAAAGCGCAATTGCTAGAGATGCTACAATCTGAGCGCGGTGATGATATGATTCGTCAAGCAGTCTCTGAAGTGATTGGTAAGCGTCAATATGATGCGCTGATGCCAGAGGAAACACTGGACACTGAAGCGCTCATGCAGGCATTGTCTGAGGGTGCGACATTGCAAGCAGATTATAGCAATCGCCTACTCTATAACAAAACTGGTAATGGTATTGTGCTGTATGCCAATGGGCAGCGTCTCGATGGACTTGATGATGCAGCAATAGCAGTGTTGGTACGTTTGGCTGATGGAGAGCCATTACAATATAGTGATGTGAAGGATATCGATGCAGATGATTTAAGCGAATGGTTAGAGAATGGCTGGATATGGATTGAAATGGCTGAATAAGACCGCGTCATTGTTTTCAGTTAAATCACGCAAATAAAAAAACCGCTATCTGATAATTACTCAGATAGCGGTTTTTTCTTATGCATATTACACAATTACTCGTTCAATACTCATAATGATGTATCAAACGCCGCTTAGTATTTATTAAAACCACTATAAACACCAAACGTGTTGGTCGTTAATACTATTACTCTGTACCAAGCTCAAGCAAACTCGCGTTACCACCGATTGCTGTGGTGTTAATCGTCTTAACACGCTCAGTAACAAAACGATGCAGATAATCAGGCGTTAACATTTCTGATAAGCCTTCCATATCAGTGACGCTGATCACTTGCGTCAAGATACCGTCTGTCTTAGCAAGCTCTTGACTGATGGCTTGTACTTCGCTGTAGTTACCAGAAACGGCCACTTGGGCAAGACGATCAATGTATAAAAGCGTGATGGTTTGCGAGTCATTAGCCACACTCAATACATCTTCGCTTATACCTGTATCGTACAATATCTTAGCAGCTTCATTGCACATCTCATCTTGGCTTGGGCAATGCAGTATGACTTCATTACCAGTCAATAATGCGGCTATCAGCTGCCCTAGCACTGCCATTGCTCTGGCAGACTCTTCACCAATGACCATTGTCTTACCACGACCAGTCACATATAAGTCATTTGACTCACCAGTTGCGCCAGTCATACGGTGCGTCTCATCCAAACTAGGAGCCGCGCTCAATAGGTGATTGAACAGACGCTTTGCTTTGTTGGCATCACCAGTCAATAGAGACAGCTTTGGAATTGCCGCCTCTAGGTACGTTGCGCGATTGACCGCGCCAAGTAGTCGCCAAGATTCACAAACCTGGGCATGATTTTTTTTGAATTCAGTCGCCATGTTGCTACTCCTTATGCGAGTTCTGTTTGAGTGGTTGTTTGGGTAGTGCTGTTTGTTTGGCTGCTTGTTGATGCTGATTCAAGCTGCATCAGACGTGCAACATAGTGCGGGCCACCTGCTTTCGGGCCAGTACCAGACAGGCCACAACCACCGAATGGCTGGACGTTTACGACCGCACCGATTTGGTTACGGTTGATATAAGTGTTACCTACAAAAGCACGGCGCTCGATATGCTCAACAGTTTTTTCGATACGGCTATGAATACCCATCGTCAAACCAAAGCCTGTGTTGTTGATAGCGTCAATCAGCTTATTCAGATCACGTGCTTGATAGCGCAATACGTGCAGGATTGGACCAAAATGCTCACCACCAATCACATCAATACTGCTTACCTCGATTGCGGTTGGCAATATAAAGGTAGAGTTTTCTTGGCTGACAACCGAGCTTGAGCTCATTGGTGTTTGAGCCAAGATAGTAGCGGTTGGCTCAGCATCCATACGCGCGATATGCGCCTCTAAACCATTTTTGGCATCAGCATCAATGACTGGACCTACATCTGTGGCAGCGTATAGTGGGTTGCCAACAGAAAGCTCAGCCATATTGCCTTGCAATAGCTCGATCAAATCATCAGCCATCTCTTCCTGTACACATAGTATACGGCAAGCTGAACAACGCTGACCTGCTGAACCAAATGCAGATAGAACAGCGTCTTTAACGACTTGCTCTGGCAGTGCTGTTGAATCAACAATCATCGCGTTCTGACCGCCAGTCTCAGCGATAAATACAGGCAACTCGCCACTCGCTTGTGCATGATCATTCAAGCTTTGATTGATACGCTGAGCAGTTTGGGTTGAGCCAGTAAATATCACACCTGCTATGTTATCAGCAGCCGTTAGCGCTCCGCCCACATCACCGGCACCTGTCACCAATTGTAGTGCTTCTGCTGGTACACCCGCTTGATACATGAGTTGCGCACCAAAATGAGCAATCAAGCTGGTTTGTTCAGCAGGCTTAGCGACTACCGTATTACCTGCTGCCAGTGCCGCCACGATTTGACCCGTATAGATAGCCAATGGGAAGTTCCATGGGCTAATACACACAAAAGTGCCACGTGGTTTATAAACTTGACGCGATTGCTTACCAGACAAATCTGTAAACTCATGCACGACATCGTCTAGGCGCTCCGCTTCATCAGCGTAAAAACGACAGAAATCAACGGCTTCTTTGATTTCATCGATGCTGTCTTGCATAGTCTTACCAGCTTCGACTTGGCATAGTGCCATTAGCTCAGCGTAGTTTTCTTCAAATAGCTCAGCGATTTTACGCAAGATTGCTGCACGTTTGGCCACTGTCACGTTCTGCCACGTACTTTGACCAGCGACAGCGACATCAATTGCTTGACGAGCCAATTCTGCATTGGCATATTTGACTTCACCAGCGCTTACGTCATGATTCCAAGGCGCAAGTACAGGCTGCGCATCAAGCTGATGGGTGACGCCATCTACTTCATATTCATTAATTGCTTGGCCGTTGATGATAGGTGTCGCTGACCATTTTTTATTGATATGGCTATCAATAGCTGCTTTAAACGGCAACCACTGTGACTCTACAAATATGTTAGGGCCAAAACTTGCACGGCGCGAACCATAAATCTCTAGTGGTAGCGGGATATCTGGGTTGTGCAAGGTTGGGTTGGCAAGTAGCTTGTCATATGGATGCACAGTTAGTTTTTCAATCGGATACGACTTGTCTAATAACTGATGGACAAACGAGCTGTTGGCACCGTTCTCTAACAAACGACGTACCAAATATGGTAGCAAGTCTTTGTGTGCGCCAACTGGTGCATAGATACGTACAGGAATCTCATAAGCTTGCAAAATATGGTCATAAAGTGCATCACCCATACCGTGCAAACGCTGGAATTCAAACTCTTTATGGGTGCTCATGGTCATGATTGAAGACAGTGTATGCGCATTATGCGTCGCAAACTGTGGCCAGATAAGACCGCGCAGATGGTCTGATAATAAGAAACGCGCACTGGCAAGATATGCGGTATCTGTACCTTCTTTGCGTGTCCAAACTGGATAGCCTGATAGACCTTTTTGCTGAGCAAGTTTGATCTCAGTATCCCAATAAGCGCCTTTTACCAGACGTACTGGAATGCGATCGCCTACTTCAGAAGACAAACGAGCAAGCCAAGCCAATACAGCAATAGCACGTTTAGAATAACCTTGTACAACGATACCTAGGCCATCCCAACCAGCTGTTGAGTTATCACGGTATAGAGACTCAAACAGTTTTAAAGAAATCTCAAGACGATCCGCTTCTTCGGCATCAATACTAAGATCAACATTGACCTCGCGTGCCGCTTCAATAAGGAGCAAGCAGCGTTGACGCAATAGACCCATGACCTGAGCTTCTTGTGTCGCTTCATAGCGAGGATGCAGCGCAGACAATTTGATAGATACTGATGGCTTAGGCATACCTTCTTTGACTTTGACGTTGGCCGTCGCTTTGATCGCATGCAAGTAGTCATTGAAGTATTTTTCAGCATCTCTATGCGTGATAGCCGCTTCACCTAGCATATCGAATGAATAGGTATAACCTTTATTACGATATGGCTGGCTGTTTTTATTGGCGTCTTCGATGGTTTCGCCCAATACAAACTGATGGCCCATGATGCGCATGGCTTTTTGCATGGCACTACGAATGACAGGCTCACCCATCTTTTTGGTCATGCGATCCAAGAAACCTGATGCAGTAGTGCTGCTATCAATACTGACGACACGGCCTGTCATCATCATGCCCCAAGTAGAGGCATTAACCATGAAACCATTGTCATTTTTGATGTGCTTTTTCCAATCTGCCACACTCATTTTGTCATGAATCAATGCATCAGCAGTATAATTATCCGGCACTCGAATCAACGCTTCTGCCAAGCTCATGAGCAAGATACCTTCTTGGGTATCAAGGCTATACTCAAGCAATAATGAGTCAACCATCTTGACGGCTTTGCCATCGTTACGCACATGCTCAACCAGCTTGCGTGTCTGCTCAGCGGCAGCATCACGCTCCTCTGCACTAGGCTTGGCAAGTGGCAATAAATCAGCCAACCAACGCTGTTCATCAACGCTATATAGTGGCGAAATACGCTTATATAACTCTTCTATTGGCTGGGCAAGATACTCTGGCGACAGCATGTCAACAGGATTGAACAAAATCGGCTCTTGCGGGGTAAACTGGTCTACTGGGTTCATAACAACTCCATAACTATCGTTTAAAAACCATAATAAATGGTGCTTTAGGAAGTCTGATCGTCCTGCATAACTGCTCGTAACCGCTATCAAAATAGAGGTTATGGAGGGATATTCACAGCAATAATCAAAAGACCAAACGGCGCCATCACAAAACTATAAAATCCAGCACATGCTGGAGATGGTTAAGTAGGTCGTTCCACTGTTAAACGGGCTACGTTAACAATACAAAGGCAACAACGAAAAATTAAGCGGCATTAGTGCCTTCTTCTTGTTAGTAGTGAAAGGAGTGTGATGGACAAATATCGCTTGAATGAAGTGATAAAAAATCACTTAAACAAGCCCAAACATACCATCTTAAATGTGCAAATTCACTGTAAGAAAAACCTCTACGGCGTTGATTGAGGTGATGCGCTTAACTCGGCTATAATATCATGAAAAAAAAATTCAAACTAACGCTTTTTTTTATTTTTAAAAATAAATTTTTCTTTAAAAAACAAATATTTACAAGCAATTTTTCAGTCATGACGCTTTGGTTATATTTTTTAGTTTACTATTACTGATTAATTATTACCAAAATTTTGGGTTTTAATCGTACCAATTTTGGGCTCACTAGTAAGCTAAGTACCATCTCCAAATAATAAAAACCCTCTTTACCATCAAGTGATAAAGAGGGTTATATTATTAGGTCTCATACCTAGCGCAATACGCCTTATAAGAAGATAATTTTAACCAATAGCACAAGAGTCAAAAGCCATACAGCAATGCTGATATCAGCGAACTTGCCAGCGATTGCTTTGACCGCCGTAAAGGTAATGAAACCAAGTGCGATGCCATCAGCGATAGAGTATGTCAGCGGCGTGAACAGCAATACAACTACAACAGGCGCCGCTTCTGTTAAGTCGCTCCAGTCGATGTCTTTTAGGGTGCCCATCATCAGTACGGCAACATAAAATATGGCACCGGCCGTCGCGTAGGCTGGGATCATACCGGCTAATGGAGAAAAGAAAATGCTTAGTAAAAATAACACACCAACAGTGACTGCCATCAATCCTGTACGGCCACCTGAGGCAATACCAGAGATACTTTCGATATAACTGGTTGTCGATGACGTACCAAGTAAAGAGCCTGCAACTGTCGCTGTTGAGTCTGCTAATAGCGCCTTGCCCATATTAGGAATATTGCCATCTTTGTCAGTCAACTTGGCTTGGCTAGTGGTCGCAATTAGCGTACCTGCAGTATCAAATAAGTCCACAAATAAGAAAGCGAAGATCACACTGATCATACCAACATCAAATGCGCCAGCGATATCGAGCTGCATCAGTGTCGGCGCGATAGAAGGCGGTGCAGATATGATACCGGTAAACTGTGTATAGCCCATTAGCAAACTAATCAGAGCAACCAGCAAAATACCAATGGTTACCGCACCTGGGACTCTTTTATAAGACAGACCAATAATGACGACAAAACCTAGAGATGCCAATACAGGACCAAATGACGTCATATCACCAAGAGCAACCAAGGTCGCATCATGATTGACGATGATACCTGCACTCTGCAAAGCAATAAAAGCCAAGAATGCACCAATACCAGCGACTACGCCGTTTTTGAGAGAGTTTGGAATCGCATTGATGATGGCCTCACGAATCTTAAAGAGGCTTAATAGAACAAAGATACAACCTGACAAAAACACCGCACCCAGCGCGGTTTGCCATGCATACCCCATACCTAAGACCACGCCATAGGTGAAGAAAGCGTTCAATCCCATGCCTGGCGCTAATGCCACTGGTAGTCGGGCATAGATACCCATGATGAAACAACCGACTGCTGCGGCCACACAGGTTGCGACAAATACGGCCCCTTTGTCCATACCTGCATCGGCTAAGACATTAGGGTTAACAAAGATAATATAAGCCATCGTTAAAAACGTGGTTATACCAGCGACGATTTCTGTTTTGATCGTGGTATTGTCACCATTAATCCCAAAATAGCGTTCAATTGCATTCATAAGTGTTCGCCCCCGACTGGCTAATAAAAAGTCACCACTACCTAAAACTAAACATGACCTCAGCAAAATGGCGATGCCGCAGTAAGAATAATGTAGTAACAAAGCGTAACATATTAGACGAGTTGTCTTACAAACTCAATCGCTGATAATGTCTAACTCGTATAAAAAAGCAATTAGAAACACCACTTTTATAACTATAAAAAGTCTATACAAATTTGATTTTTCTTATAGTCTCTAGCTCAAATCATTTATGTATATTAGTAATGAGTTGCCACTATATTTTTAAAATATTTGATGTATCGTACTTTTTGTCTGGTTAACACATTAATAATGACGTTTCTTTCATTTAGAAGTAAACTAACAGGCTATTATGTTGATGTCTCAGTGGTTGAGCGTGGTCTCAAATAGTCTCTTACTAAACCCGATTGCCGAGATCTTTACTGCGCTTAAGATTCAACGATAAAGTATGCTTATTATTTTTAGGGTTCGTTTGGTTTGGATGTCTTTATTTAAACCAGCTGTTGTCAATTATCCGTGAGTCCATTACATGCCTGAATCATTAAATATTATTGATCTTATTACCCAAGCCAGTCTATTGGTACAGATTGTGATGGCGTTATTGCTATTAGCCTCTTTGTTCAGTTGGGTCATTATTTTCCGTATGAGTGCGCGGCTCGGTACAGCCAAAAACTTTGATCAACAATTTGAGACTTGGTTTTGGTCAGGCGAAGATTTAGCAAAGCTGTATCAAGGCGTACAAGGCTCACCTGATCGCCAAGGACTTGAGCAGATTTTTTATGTGGGATTTTCAGAGTACCTAAGAATGCATAAAAAGCGTCAACCTAAAGATGACATCATCGACGGTGTTGAACGTAAACTGCGCGTCGGCTTGGGCCGTCAGCAGCAATTACTCGAGTCAGGACTGACGACGCTAGCGAGTATCGGCTCGGTGGCTCCTTACATTGGACTGTTTGGAACCGTTTGGGGCATCATGAACGCGTTTTTGGGACTGTCGCAAACCGAGCAAGCCACCCTAGCCTCTGTCGCGCCTGGTATTGCTGAGGCGCTGATTGCGACAGCCATGGGCTTGTTTGCCGCTATTCCTGCTGTATTGGCATACAATCATTTTACGGCAAAATCTAGCCGTCTTTATGATTCACGAGCACTGTTCTGTGACGAGATGACAGGCATGCTACAGCGCGAGACCAGTGTGCAAATCCCCGTTGCTAGAGAGACGCAAGTGAGTGCCACTCAGGTGAATGGGCTATGAAACCAAACCCCTATCGCCGTGAGAAAAAAGCGCTGAATGCAGAGATGAATGTCGTTCCCTACATCGACGTTATGCTGGTGCTATTGGTGATATTTATGGTGACCGCACCCATGCTCATTACGGGTGTCGATGTTGATTTGCCAAAAGAGCAAACCAATACTATGAGTCAGAGCCAGTTGCCCGTCATTGTCTCATTGACTGACAAGGGTGAGATTTTTATCAGTTATGAAAATAATATCGACTTGCCTATTAGTGAGCCTGAGCTAATTAACACTTTATCCAACTTACAGTCTCAGAGCGGTAATACCAACACTGAGCCATTGCAAGTGATGATTAATGCTGATCAAAATAACCAATATGGCGCTATCATGACGCTCATGGCAACTTTGCAGCAGGCAGGTATTGAAAAAGTAGGGTTATTGACTGGTGCGCCTTTACCGACGCCATCACTCCAATAGCTATACCTTCTATATAGGTATGTCACATCATAGCAGCCAATCCGATAAACCACGTTCATGAGTATCCATACCATGCATAATGCGCCTGCCGTCTATGTCCCCACCGAACCTGAAGGCAACGGGCTAACACTGCCTACGTTACTCAGTTTGCTAGCACATGGTCTTATAATCGGCATACTGATTTATAACTATCAGTCCACTGAGGTTGAGACTGCTGGTAGCATCGAGACGGTCATGGTATCTCCTGAGCAGCTCGCTGAGATGCAAGGACAGATATTGGCCAATCGTGCAGCAGCCAGCGCCATGCAAATGGACAGCAGCACCAGCGATTCAGCCAGTAGCGCTCAACAAGAAACCTCAAGTAGTAGCAGCTCAAGCGCTCAAAATCCAAGCCAGCCGAACTCTCAGCGTGTCCCTGTGTTTACGCGATCTGACGAGCCTGCCAGTCAACCCATGCTTATGAGTGAAGAGCAACATCAACGCCTGCGCGAGCAAAACCAAGAATATGAGCGCAGAATGGCTGAGTGGGCAGCGCAGCTAGACGAATCCGCGATAGAGGAGCTTGATCAAGTAGAGCAAGACAAAAGAGAGCAGATGATCGAAGAGCAAAAAAGGCTCGGAGATTTTCGTCAAAAGCAAAACAACCCACCCAAGATCAGACGCCCAACTGCCACCGATCGTAATATAGAGATTGATACAGATGGCTCTGGCAATGCAGGCCGAACCTTTAGTCTCTCAGATGGTCAATCAACCATCTCCGGCGACACCTCAACCTCTAGCACTTCTAAAGGTAGTAGTCGCTCTGCCTCAAGTGGTAGTCGCGGTGCCAGCAATAGTGAAATCATCAATCTAATCAAGCGCAACTATACGCCGCCTACTGCAGCGAAAGGCTCTACCCAGCGTGCCACCTTAACCATCACCGTTAATGCCAATGGTGACGTGGTCAATGTCACCGCATCTGGTCCTGATAGCGTCGTCAATGAAGCTGCCAGACAAGCAGTGCTCAACACAGGTAGCCTACCAATCGATGCTGATGACCCTAAATATCCTACCTTTACTATACAGTTTAAAGGTAGCAATTAATCAGTTGCTAGCGTCTTGTATTATTGATAACGTGATGTTAAGCGGCTTTTATCGCATCGTTTTTTCATCTAAATACTTGCCTCATCGACTATAAAAATGACTATCATATTAATTTTAGGAGCGCCATTGACCCATGTATACTCATAAAAAACTACTAGCCTCTTTACTTGCGGGTAGTTCAGCATTACTTATCTCGCAAAACGTGCTCGCAGCCCCTGTCGTATTAGAATTGGACTATGAGATTCCTGTCCAACAAAACCAAGTCGCGTTTGTACCATTCGCAGGCGATTCTGTTTTGTCCCCTATTATTTTAAATGATTTGAATAATACAGAACTAAAAGTCACCAGCCAAAACCTACCGCAGCAGCCACGCAGCAGTAGCGAGCTGGCAGGCACACTGCCAGTATGGCAAAGTATGGGCATACCTTATTTGGTCGTCGGCAGCACTCGTACCAATCGCGGCAAAATCGTCACCGATTACGAGGTCATCGATGTCAAATCTGGTCGCGTGATAGAAGGCAAGCAAAGCCTAACCGCTGACAATAACAGAGAAAGCATGCGCTACGCGGCTCACGTCATCGCAGATAAAGTCTATGAGCTGATTACGGGCATTCCAGGGGATTTCTCAGGGCGTATTGCTTATATAGAAGAAACAGGCACTGGCAAACAAAAAGTCTCTCGTCTAAAAGTGATGGATGCTGATGGTGAAAACGCCAAAACCATCACTGAGGTAGCTGGGTCTATCTTCTCACCAGCATGGTCACCTGACGGCAATCGCATTGCCTACTCGGTACAACGTGAAAAATCATATCCCGTCATCTACATTCAAAACGTCAGTGGCGGCGGCGCCAGTGTGCTAACGCCTTTTTCTGGTAGTAACTTGAGTCCGTCATTCTCTCCTGATGGCAGCAAAATCCTATTTTCTAGTAGCTTTGAGGGTAGCGCCGATATCTATGAGATAAGCGCAAGCGGCGGTACACCTAGACGCCTCACTAATTTGCCAAGCAGTGAGGTGCAGCCAAGCTACGCTCCTGATGGCAAGTCATTTGTATTTGTCAGTGACAAAACTGGATTCAATAAACCACAAGTCTATCGTTATGAATTTGGCTCGGGACGCACAACCAAAGTATCAAATGGTGGCTATGCGACTAGCCCGCAGTTTAGCAGCGACGGAACACAAATCGCCTTTTTAAGTGGACGCTCAGCCGCGATTATGAATAGCAATGGTGCGGTGACGACCAACCTTGGTAATACGGGTATCGATGAAGCCCCAAGCTTCTCACCCAATGGCAAGCGCGTGGTCTATGCGTCAACCCAAGGCGGCAAAGGTGTACTAACGATTAAATCATTGAATGGTGGCGAAGCGTTCGGTAAATCAGGACAAGGCATCATCCGCTCACCCGTATGGTCATCAAGTCCAAAGTAATTTAGGCAACTTAGGCAACTGAATCACAACGTTAGAATTTACTCATACAAAAAGCCTTAATCATAATGAATATGATTAAGGCTTTTTTGTGTCATAAGCTGCTAGAAGAAAAGTAATAAAACCTACTTAGTAAAACCTGCCCGCCGTCTTATGCACTCTTCTTATGCACTCTTCTTAGGCACCCTTCATTCGAACTCATTTTTATTTTTTATTAGTAATAAACCCGTAAACCGGTTAGTACCAAAAAAAACATTGCATTAACTTTCATTTTACCTATATCCTAAATAGGTCTGACTAATTGGTCAGGTTATTTAGATATTGGCCAACAAATATAAACTATTGCTGTTGTCTATTTTAAGGTCGGGAACTTACCCCTATTATTTGAATCGATAAAAAACAGGTTAAGGATTGGATTTTAATTTTTATCTAATGATTTGTTACGTTGTCTGATATATACAGCTAATTGGGTGCTAAGCAGTTATTCTAGGAGGAAACCACCATGAGTGAAAACGTTCCAGCAAATACTGATTTATTATATAGACTGCACGACCGCCCCAACCCTATCAAAGCATTCTTAGGTGCCATACAGCACGTACTTGCTGCTTTCGTTGGTATTATTACCCCTTCATTAATTATCGGTGGCACCTTAGGTTTAGGAGAGCATATCCCCTATCTTCTTAGCATGTCGTTGATCGTATCTGGGGTAGCGACTTTTATTCAAACGCGAAAAGTAGGGCCAATTGGCTCTGGCCTTATGGCATTACAAGGCACCAGTTTTGGTTTTTTGGCGGCAGTATTGACAGCAGGATTTGTAGTAAAAAACCGCGGTGGTAGTCCTGAAGAGATTTTATCCGTTATCTTTGGTGTGTCGTTTCTCGGTGCATTTGTTGAGATATTTTTGAGTCAATTTATCACCAAACTCAAATCATTTATGAGCCCTATTGTTACTGGCTGTGTGATTGTCACGATTGGTTTGTCCCTAACAAAGGTAGGTCTCACTGATTTGGCAGGTGGGTTTGGTGCTGAGGATTTCGGTAGTATTCCAAACCTACTCTTAGGTGGTGGCGTACTCGTCAGTGTGGTGCTCATTAGCATTATTAACAATAAGGTTATTCGCTCAAGTGCTATCTTTATCGGTCTGATGTTAGGCTTGCTCGCTGCCGTATTTATGGGGCGCATTGATTTTTCATTGGTGTCTGAAGCGGATTTTTTCACCGTTCCCATTCCCTTCAAATATGGTTTTGGTTTTGATTGGCAGGCATTTATTCCCATTGCCTTTATGTACATTATTACCAGTATTGAGACCTCGGGTGATTTGACCGCTACCTCTATGATTTCAGGCGAACCGATCAAAGGCCCACTCTATGAGAAGCGTATCAAAGGTGGTGTGCTGGGTGATGGTGTCAACTCGCTGATTGCGGCCGTGTTTAATACCTTTCCTGTGACGACTTTTAGCCAAAATAATGGCGTGATTCAAATGACAGGTATTGCCAGTCGTTATGTCGGCTTTTATGTTGGTGGTATCTTGTGCCTGATGGGTCTATTTCCTATCCTCGGTGCAATTTTTACGCAGCTGCCCAAGCCTGTCGTGGGCGGGGTCACGCTACTGATGTTTGCCACTGTCGCAACTGCGGGTATTCGTATACTATCCACCGTGGATTTTACCCATCGTAATGTCTTGATTATCGCCACATCCTTAGGATTAGCAACGGGTATTGCATTCGTTCCTGATGTACTCTCACAGACGCCGCAATTTTTCCAAAACATCTTTGGCTCGGCGGTGACGATGTCCGGTATTGTGGCAATCACGCTTGATATGATCCTACCAAAAAACTACGGTGTGGAATTTGATACTGCGGAACAACATGCCGAAGATGGCTTAAAACCAGCGCAAAAAGTGGCATAAATTTGAGTATTTAGCCCTGTCTAAAAGTAAAACGAGGTGCCATAAAATTTGTTTGTGCACCTCGTCCACTGTGATCGCTTAATCACAATGACTTAACTGTATAGTTAGCTGAATGTAAAACTGTTATGGATTTAAACGCGCTACTGGTATAAATTTTACTTGCATGCTGCGTTCCCAGAGGCTGCGCAAAATTCATCCCAGTAGC
>NZ_LNDJ01000090.1 GCF_001444505.1 Psychrobacter piscatorii
TGTTTTATTTAGGATTGACTATATCAAGAAAAACAGTACTAAGATAAGTAAAAGCTGATATAACCAAAAATAATGGCAATACTGACTAAGGATATTTTATGAGTAATGCATCAACCAGTAACACACAAAACGATAAATATGTGCCGCCTAAAGTTTGGACACAAGACAAAGATAACGGCGGTAAGTTCGCAAGCATCAACCGCCCAACCTCTGGCGCTCGTTATAATAAAGAGCTACCAGTAGGCGATGCTCCGTTACAGCTATACTCATTGAACACACCCAATGGTGTTAAGGTAAATATCTTATTAGAAGAGCTGGCAGAGCTTGGTATTAGCGGTGCTGAGTACGATGCTTATAAAATTGATATCTCGCAAGGTGAGCAGTTTGGCTCAGGATTTGTAGCGATCAATCCCAACTCAAAAATTCCAGCGTTGGTCGATCATTCTGCTGATACCGCTGGCGAGCCAATTGCTCTTTTTGAGTCGGGCGCGATTTTAATGTATCTGGCGGAGAAGTTCGATAAGTTTCTACCTTTATCACTAGGTAAGGCGCGAGCAGACTGTCTCTCTTGGGTGATGTGGCAAATGGGTAGTGCGCCTTTCTTAGGCGGTGGCTTCGGACATTTCTATGCCTATGCACCAGAGCCGTTAGAATATCCAATTAATCGTTACACCATGGAGACTAAACGTCAGCTTGATGTATTAGATACCCATCTAAAAGACAGTGAGTATTTATGCGGTAATGATGAGGCTGATTATAATATTGCCGATATGATTATTTGGGCATGGTATGGACAGTTGGTACTCGGTAAGCTATATGATGCGGCAGAGTTTTTGCAAGTACAAGACTACAAACACATACAGCGCTGGGCGAAAAAAATTGCTGAGAGACCTGCCGTTAAGCGTGCTGTGGAGCTAGAACTAAAGCCAATCGATTAATTATTAGCACGAGCATCATTTAATTATTTTCAATGACAGTTAGGCCGGTAAGTTTAAGTTACGCACTTATCGGCCTATTTTTATTATATTTAAAATAATAAATATAAAATTGATGACCACTTTCTTTTGTATTTACATAATGGTACATTAGCACAACAGATAGAAACATTAATGCGTTAAGATAACCGCTTATCACCGTGACAGACAGGTATTTATACTTATTTGATTGATGAGTAATGGATTATGAAACACAATAATAAAATGCGCTTACCTATGCTTGCAGCAGTTAGTATGGCTTTGTTTAGTACAGCAAGTATGGTGAACGCCGAAACTGAGTTTACCAGCCAAGATTGGCAGGTGGTCTGTGATAATACCCGTACTTGTCGGCTGGCAGGCTATCAAGCAGAGAATAACAGTGAGTTCCCTGTATCTATCTTGCTGACTCGCCGTGCAGGGGCAAACGCCGCTGTAGATGGCAAAGTCAAGCTTGGTGGTGCTAAAGACAGCTCTTCTAAAGCCTTAATGCAATTAGGTAACCGTCACCGGATATCACTATTTATTAACGATCGAAATTATGGTGAAACCAAGCCGTATTCTGCAGCTGCAGGCAGTGCTGAGCTAACCCAAGCACAGGTTACAGCGCTGCTAAGCGCGCTTCAAAGATCAAGTAAGATTACGCTAGCACTGCGCAACTCACGCTGGCAACTCTCAGATAAAGGCGCTAGTGCAGTGATGCTAAAAGCTGATGATGTCCAAGGACGAGTAGGCACACCAAGCGCTTTTATGAAAAGCAACGAGGCCGTAAAATCTAACAGCAGTGTATTGCCACCCAAAGCTGTACCAGTATTGCGTTTTGTAGAGCCTAGTGGCAAGTCTGCTGCTAGCGATAAAAAGTTTGTCATGAGATCCTCTCAATTGGCCTCATTGATGAAAGGAACGATGAAAGATGCCGATGCTGACTGCCCAAATCTATCAGACAAGTCACCTTGGCGTGTCAGTCGCCTAAATGATTCACAGCTGCTCGCACAGCATGATTGTTGGACAGCTGCTTACAATGCGGGTAGTGGGGTGTGGGTGATCAATGATAGCAAACCTTACAAGCCGACATTGGTCACGACTAGCGCCACCAATTACGACAAAGGTAAGCTTAGCTCAGTACAAAAAGGTCGCGGTATTGGCGACTGTATGAGTCAAGTCGATTGGGTGTGGACGGGCCGCGCGTTTGAGAAAAGCCATGAAAGCACCACTGGACTGTGCCGTCTTATCGAAGCGGGCGGGGCATGGCAGCTGCCGACTTATGTCACGGATGTTAAAGTAGTCAAATAATCACCGATTTTTTATTGAATGAGACGTTTAGCATGCTCAATAGAGGACTTATTCGGGCTATTTACTCAGTAATTGAATAAATGGCTACACATAATTTTTTATTGTGCTATACTGCGTCGCCACGCAAGCTTAGGCTTTCGTGAATTATGAGATTGATAACATCGCCTGCGATTTTGGGTCTAGGATGACCATAAGTAATTGTTGCCGATGATTTTGTGTACTTAAATAACGCCTTAAACATATCAGTTATTTTTGACTCATATCTTATCTACTGACCTATATAGGGTCTAGATTGGTTGCTGTTTGCGATTATCTGCTTTGGACAAAGCATTGATAATGCGCGTATATCAAACATGGATAAGACACTCGGCACTACCACCAAAATACGTCAGACAGCACGAACGCATTTATTATAAAGACGCTAAGCTCTAATGGCTTGGTTTCTGATTATCGACACTTTTATGTTGCTCGGTAACCTTTAATAAAAGCAGCGTGATGAACGGTTATCAGTGGTATGCATCAAGTTTGCTGAATTTACAGCAGCTTATACTTACCAAGGATTCCTATGACTGACATCTTATCTGCAATTGCCGCTGAAAACGGTATCATCGAAAGTAACGACACTACTGCAAATACTGACACCAATACTCAAGCGGCTACTACTGACGCTGCTGAAGAAAACAAAGTCACCTTTACTGATCTTGGCATTGCTAAGCCAATTCTTACTGCACTTGATCGCAGTGGTTATACCAATCCAACCCCTATCCAAGAACAAGCCATTCCGTTTGCACTAGCCGGCCGTGACCTTTTATTGTCAGCGCAAACGGGTAGTGGTAAAACAGCGGCATTCGTGATCCCAGTACTCGATCGTTTGAGCCGTGCGACCAGCTTTGACAAACTAACCAAAGCACTTATCCTAACACCAACGCGTGAACTTGCTCAACAAGTACATGATAGCGTCCGTACGTATTCTAAAGACATGCGTGGTCTATTTTGTGTACCACTCGTTGGCGGCGCACCATACAACGGTCAGATCACTGCTTTGAAAAAAGGCGTTCAAGTAATCGTTGCGACACCTGGTCGTCTACTCGACCATATCAATGCGGGCCGTGTTGATCTATCAAACCTAGAAGTATTGGTACTGGATGAAGCGGATCGCATGCTAGACATGGGTTTTGCTGATGATATCAGTGACATTTTGCGCGCCGCTCCTGTGGATCGCCAGACCGTCATGTGTTCAGCAACTTGGGATGGCCCAGTCGGTAAAATCGCTGCCAGCTTCACTAAGAATCCTGAGCGCGTATCAATCAAAGTAGAATCTGCACACATCGAAGAAAAAGTGTACTACTGTGATGATTTTGATCACAAAAACCGCTTGCTTGACAAAATCGTTTGCCAACAAGAGATGGATCAAATCATTATCTTTGCTGCAACCAAACGCAGTACTGAAAAATTGGCAAAACAACTACAAGAAGCGGGTCATAAAGCAAGCTTCCTACATGGTGACTTGCCACAGAGCAAGCGTAACCGTATCGTTCAAGACTTACGCAATGGCAAATGCAAAATCCTAGTGGCCACTGATGTTGCTGCTCGTGGCCTAGACGTGCCAGCAATCTCGCATGTCATCAACTATGACTTGCCACGTCAAACTGAAGATTACGTCCACCGTATTGGTCGTTGTGGCCGTGCTGGTCGTACTGGTGTGGCTATCAGCCTATGCAGCATGGATGATCGTCCACAATTGGCCGCCATCAACCGTTACTTAGATCGCAAGATGGAAGTCTGTGTTATCGAAGGTATGGAGCCTAAGAAAACCTACGTACCTAGCGAAAACAAAGGTAAAGGCCGTGGTCGTGGCCGTGGTCGCTCTAATGGCGGTGGTCAAGGCCGTGGTCGTTCAAGCGGTGGTTATGCTGGCAAATCTAGCGGTGGCGGTCGTGGTCGTTCAAGTGATGGCGCACCGACTGGTCAACGCGCGAGCAATGACAGCGGTTATCAAGGTAATCCACGTGATTCGTCTGGTAAGCCAAATGAGCGTTCAGGTGGCAAGCCGTATCAAGGCAAGCGCACTGGTGGTCCAAGCCGTGGCGACAGCAACGGTGTTCCACGTGGTGAGCGTGCGGCAACTGGTCGTGGTCGTCCAAGTGGCAGCCAAGGCCGTCCGGCAAATCGTTCTGACAGCCGCGGTCAAGGTCGTCCAAACGGTGGCAACCGTGGTAAAAACTCGTAATATCGCTATAGCTGACGATGAATATTCGTAATTAATATTAATCGTCTAAAGTAGTAAAAAGCCAGATACTTGTTATCTGGCTTTTTTGTGTGTGACCCATTGTTCGCTGATGGTATAGTTAAGCTTTTGCAGGCATGACTAACTATGATTCGTTTAGAACTCAGCAGTTATTAAGATCATTGACATGGCTGCTTGCACGAGTTTTCCCGCTTGTCTATACTGATTCACTTTTGCCAGTTGTTTGCCTCGGAGCGCCTTGATGCCTACTACCTCCACTTTAGCAATTGATAGCCTGCCATTAGCTTTCGGTATCATTATGGCAATCATTGGCCTAGTATTCTATACCCAAGGTTTGCCGGGTAAATTCTGGCGACGGTTTTATGCGGTATTGCCCGGTATTGTGCTGTGCTGCTTTATACCTGCTACTTTGAATAGCTTAGGGGTGTTCGCCGATGGGGTGGGTTCACAGATTTATGGATTTACCGCGACGTATCTGCTGCCAGCCAGTTTGCTATTGATGACCTTATCCATGGATGTTCCCAAAATACTAGGATTGGGTTGGAAAGCGATTGCCATGTTCTTTGCCGCCAGTATCGCTATTGTTATTAGCGGTCCCATTAGTTTAGGAATCGCCAAATGGGTGTCACCTGAGATGTTTGTCGACGATACATTATGGCGTGGATTTTCAGCCGTGGCAGGCAGTTGGATCGGCGGTGCAGCTAACCAAGCGGCAATGAAAGAGCTGTTTGGGGTCAGTGATGATCTATTTGGCATGATGATCTTGGTGGATGCCACTAATGCCTCATTGTGGTTATTGGCAATATTAGTAATGGCAAAACACAGCGCAAAGATCGATCGATTCTTGCGAGCGGATACCAGTAGTATTGATAAAGTTATCAAAGCCGTCGAAAGCTATGAGCGCGATCATGCCCGTCCAGCCACCATCAATGATTTGATGGTGATGTTTGGTTTGTGCTTTGCCATGGTAGGAGTCGCGCACTTTGTTGGTGGACAAATTGCTGACTTTTTTGCCCCATATAAATGGGCGGTGCAATATAGTTTTGCCAGTTCATTCTTTTGGATGGTGGTCATTATTACTCTGTTAGGTGTCATTTTTTCTTTTACTAAGATTCGCAGACTCGACCATGTGGGCGCGTCCAAAATGGGTACCGTATTTATCTTCATGCTGATTGCCGCGATTGGTATGCAGATTAATTTGGCGGGTATTGTCTCGCAGTGGCGGCTATTGCTTATCGGCTTTTTATGGATGAGTATCCATGTGGTGCTTATCTTTGCTGTTGCCAGACTGATTCGCGCACCGTTTTTCTTTTTGGCAGTTGGCTCCAACGCCAACACGGGCGGTGCGTCCTCTGCGCCGATTGTCGCGACGGCTTTTCATCCGTCGCTTGCACCTGTTGGTGTGTTTTTGGGTATTATGGGCTATGCGGTGGGTACGTTTGGCGGGTATATTAGCACCCAATTGATGCGCTTGGTAGTGGGTTAGTATTTAGGTTATCCATATTCTGATAGCATTTTTTCCTCAAAAAACCTGCAATGATTGCGGGTTTTTTTATTATAAGGTGCCTAATGACTTAAGTTGTCGTTTTGTCTATCTATGCTATTGATACGTAAGCATTGCCACACCCCTGCATGAGTACGTGTTAACCTTCCTGCTACTCAGATGAATAATAATAAATACGTTAGCAATAAATAGTGTCTCAATAGGAAAAATAGCGTCATGGCCAATCCAAAACAATTAGAAGCAATAGAAAATAAGACAAGTATCGTCAAGAACGCTCTATACAACCCTAATCAAAAAAATATTCAGGTCAGAGGTGCGCGTGTTCATAATTTAAAGAACGTCGATGTGGATTTACCGCGCAATGCCTTAGTGGTCTTTACGGGTATATCTGGATCGGGAAAATCATCACTGGCATTCGGTACGCTATTTGCCGAGTCACAGCGCCGCTATCTTGATTCAGTATCGCCTTATGCCAGAAGGCTCATCGATCAGGTTGATGAACCCGATGTCGATACTATAGAAGGGTTACCGCCAGCAGTTGCCTTACAGCAGCAGCGGGGTACGCCGTCAGTACGCTCGTCCGTCGGTAGTGTAACGACCATATCTAATGGTCTTCGTATGCTGTACTCACGAGCCGGAGAGTATCCCGCCGGCCAAGAGATACTGTATGCCGATGCGTTCTCGCCCAATACGCCAGATGGTGCCTGTCCCACTTGTTCAGGTATCGGCCGTGTGTTTGAGGTCACCGAGGATCTGCTGGTACCAGATAATACCAAGAGCATTCGCGAGCGTGCCATTGCGGCATGGCCACCGGCATGGCAAGGTCAAAACCTGAGCCGTATATTGACCACACTAGGCTATGATATCGATAAGCCTTGGCACACCCTGCCAAAGAAGACCCGCGACTGGATCTTGTTTACCGATGAGACACCAACAGTGCCTGTTTATCCTGAGTATGATATAGAACAGACACGGGAGGCAATCGAGAAAGGGGAAAAGCCAAACTATATGGGTACGTTTACCAGTGCCAAAAACTTTATTTTGCATTCTTTTGCCACTACTCAAAGCCCGCGCACCAAGAAACGCGTGTCGCAATTTATGCAGATATCCGAGTGTCCAGAATGTCACGGCAAAAAACTTAAGAAAGAATCACTGTCGGTTAAATTTGCAGGACTCGATATCGGTGAGCTGTCACAGCTTACATTGACGGACATGGCCCAAAAACTTGAGAAAACAGCACACACCAAAGTGGCAGATGACACACCAAACCGCGAAAAAGCCATCGTTGCCCAGCGTATTGCCAGTGATATTCTCTCTCGTATTGAGGCACTAACAAGGCTTGGTCTGGGCTATTTATCGCTTGAGCGTACCACACCAACGCTATCGCCTGGTGAGCTACAGCGATTGCGATTAGCGACCCAGATTCGCTCGCAACTGTTTGGCGTGGTTTATGTCCTTGATGAGCCATCAGCAGGTCTGCACCCTGCTGACACGCAGGCGCTACTTGGGGCGCTAGATGAGTTGATCGCGTCTGGTAACTCGGTGTTTGTGGTTGAGCACGACGTGAGTGTGATTGGGCATGCTGATTGGGTGGTAGATGTCGGGCCACAGGCTGGCACGCATGGCGGAGAGATTGTCTATAGTGGGCCTGTAGAAGGGCTACGTGAGGTTGCGCAGTCGCATACGGGTCAATATCTCTTTGCTAACGACACGGCGAATCATCAGTCAAAATCTGACACAAGGCAACCGACAGCGTGGCTAAAACTCGCAAATATCGAGCGCAATAATATAACAGGCTTGGATGTTGAGTTTCCGCTTGGGGTGATGACTAGTGTCACGGGTGTCTCAGGGTCAGGTAAGTCGAGTCTTGTCAGCCAAGCATTGGTAGAGCTTATCAGTGAAGTATTGGGGCAAAAGACGGTTACTGAAGCGCCTGTAGGTGAGGCAGATTTGCTTGAGCAAGAGCTTGAGACAGTCACTGGTGGTGAAATTGTCGCTGGCATGGAGCAAGTCCGTCGTCTTATTAATATCAATCAAAAGGCGATTGGGCGGACACCACGCTCAAACCTAGCAACCTATACAGGATTGTTCGATGATGTGCGTAAGCTGTTTGCCGCAACTAAGCAAGCAAAAGCACATGGCTATGACGCTGGACGTTTCTCGTTTAACACCAAAAAAGGCCGCTGTCCAAATTGTGAAGGTTTGGGTTTTGTCAGTGTGGAGCTGCTATTTTTACCAAGTGTCTATGCACCTTGCCAGGTATGTCATGGGCAACGCTATGACGAAGAAACACTTACCATCACGTATCGAGATAAAAACATTGCTGAAGTATTAAATTTAACCGTTGAAGCGGCGCATGAGTTTTTTGTAGATGAAGCGCCTATCTTGCGCGCATTAGATGCGTTGCTGCAAGTGGGGCTTGGTTACTTACGTTTGGGGCAGCCCGCCACTGAGCTATCAGGGGGTGAAGCACAGCGCATCAAGCTTGCCACTGAACTACAACGCACGCAACGAGGCGATACGCTCTATATCTTAGATGAGCCAACCACAGGTTTACATCCTGCTGATGTATCCATGCTGATGGCGCAATTAAACGGTTTGGTCGATGCGGGGAACACCGTCATCATGGTTGAGCATGATATGCAAGTGGCCAGCAATAGCGACTGGGTGATTGATATGGGGCCAGGGGCAGGTGATGAGGGCGGGTTAATTGTCGCTCAAGGTACGCCAGAAGACGTGGCCCAATCAGAAGACAGTCGCACCGCACCGTTTTTATTGGTGTGATTTTATTGATGTGACGATCAGTTTTCAAATTGGGTCTAAGAGTGAAGGGGCTATCCCCAATAATTATCAGGGCATTTGGGCAATTCAACTAACGTGCGACGTAACGCATCTGACCATTTATGACGGATGGTATTAAAATATTCATCACGCTCATCAATACGGCGACCTTTAGGTAAGATTAAACTGTCATTTTCATAAAGCACAAAATCTATCGGCATACCGACTGATAGATTTGAGTGAATAGTCGAATCAAATGACAGCATCAACGCACGTGCTGCGTGTCTTACATCTGTGTTATAGCTGACAGAACGATCCAAAATAGGTTTGCCGTATTTACTTTCGCCCAACTGAAAGAAAGGCGTATCTTCTGTGGCTTTGATGCAATTGCCTTCAGGATAAATCAGGTATAACTCAGGCAGATGTCCTTTAATTTGACCACCAAGCATAAACGAGCTAGTAAAGGCCCCATCACGACTAGAATTAGCGACTGCTTTTGCATGATTCATAATATCACGCATACATTCGCCAACCATTTGCGCCGCATCAAACAACGTCGCTACCGTATTGAGGTTGCTCTCAGCACGCTGGTCAATGTCGTTTTGTAGTTTATTGAACACTGCTTGCGACGTCGCTAAGCTACCCGCTGTCTGTAGCACCATAAAGCGCTCGCCCTCAACGCCATATTGATATAACTTTCTAAATGTCGATATGTGATCAACACCGGCATTGGTGCGCGTGTCACTGGCAAAGACCATACCGTCTTTTAGACGAATGGCAGCACAATAGGTCATAAGATACCCTTGATAAAGAAAAATTGTAGAAAACAGCAAACGCTATGATAGCTTTTTGACTAATACTAAACTGTAAAGATTTTCGTAACCGCCACCCATACGCACGCCGCGAACAGGTGCCGTATCTAGATAATCTCGCCCAATCGCCACATACACATGTGAGTTTGGGGTAAATGCCTGATTTGAGATATCAAAAGTATACCAGTAACCATCTAGCCAAACCTCAGCCCATGCGTGACTGGCCATGTGATTTTCGGTATCATCATACAGATAACCGGACACATAACGCGCTGGAATCTGTTGATCGCGCAAGATGCTTAAAAATACATGCGTATGGTCTTGGCACACACCGGCACTTGCCGCAAATGCCTCAGCAGCGGTCGTGCCCACATGCGTGACGTCTTTAACAAAAGGCATTTTCATAATCAGTGCATTTGCCAACGCCTTTAGGCTGTCGTGAGTAGGGGTTTTCAGATAAGGTGCTGCAAACTCTCGCATCTCTTGTGAGCATTTGGTTAACGGGGTTTGTACGGTAAATAGCAGGTAGGGGACATGATCCATATCCTCTAAACGTTCGGTTTCGGTATTGATCTCAACGACACCCGACGCCTGCATTTGTAAGTTGTTATGTGCCTCGTTACGACTGAGCGTGAGCCATGCATTACCAAAGCCGTCCTTTTGGTTGGTCGCCACTTTAGGGAGCATAACATCCCATTTATGAATGGTTTGGTGCGGCATTTGCATGGGGGTCATGCGTATATACTGTACACTGCGCTGCGCCAGCTCATCGTAATAATAGTTGGTTTGGTGACTGATTTGAAGTTTCATAATATCTCCTCCTTTTTCTGTTTATTCCATATGTCTCATGAGCCATTATTATTGGTTTTTGGCTAGACACCTTCTATACACCTTGACGCAATATGAGATTGAACTCTTTGCTAATCAGCGCAAAATCACTAAATTTCTTTGACCTGATCATCTGATTGGTCAAACGGATAAGCTCACGCCAGCGCGTATTCTCCGGCAACTCATTAATCCAATGTCTGAACTCAAAACTGATCTCTGTTGAATCCTCTCCCAACAAGACGGCACGCTCAAGCTGCTCAAAGTGACGCCCCAATTGCCAAAAACACGTCACTGTCGGATTTTCTTGTTTCATTGCAGCGTTACACGCGTGTAGCTGCAAGGTCGCCGCTCGATACGTGCCAGCACTCGATAAACGCTTGATCAAGTTATACAGCTCAGCGGTATCTTTACCAATGACACCTTTGGCCTCTTGGACATTGTCCTCAATCGACTGCACAATATTGGGTATGATGTTTTGTTCCAAGTCAGACATCATTTGTGCTTTCATGGTGGTAAGCGACGCTTCACCATCAACGGCAAACCCTAAATGACTGATTAAATGCTTGATCTGTGATTTTTTGAGATCGCCTTTGATGAGCTGTTTCATGACATCGTCATAGTAATACAAGCGCTCACTATATCGGCCTAGCCATATTAAGTGACTGGCGGTAGAGAGTAGCAGTATCATGGGCGCATCATCTAAGCTCTCGTAACCGGTTTCTAAGGGCTGGACTCGATCATAGTAGTTTGCGTGCCCTAAAGCGTTGCCTGTAGAATTGACACCTATTGATGATAAAGGCGCGCACTTGTCGGTTTGCTGGCTGTCTAAATCACTGTCATCAATAATCCAAGTGTCTTTGATACCTCCGCCTTGCGATGAATTGACGACCAACGAGCCTTCAACCATGGCCACTCGTGTCAGACCACCAGGTACGATATCTACCGTGCCATCACCATGACTGAGAATAAAGGGACGCAAATCAATATGACGCGGTGCGATACCATCGCTCACGGCAGTGGGGTTGGTAGATAGTGAGATGGTTGGCTGAGCAATAAAGCCGGCTGGATTTTCAAGCAGACGCAGGCGATATTCTTCGATTTCTTCTTTGGTTGATGTCGGACCAATAAGCATCCCATAGCCGCCTGAGCCTTGCGTTTCTTTTACCACCAGCTTGTCCAGATTATCAAGCACATATTTGAGATCATCAGGCTTACGGCACTGGTAGGTCTCAATATTAGGTAGGATAGGCTCTTCATTTAAGTAGAACTTAATCATATCTGGTACAAAAGGATATAAACTCTTATCATCGGCCACGCCCGTACCTGGTGCGTTTACGATAACGACGTTGCCAGCGCGATACGCACTCATGAGCCCCGACACACCCAAGATAGAATCTGAGCGGAATGCTAAAGGATCAATATAAGGATCATCAATGCGGCGGTAGATGACATCGACTTGTACTTTACCGCGAATACCTTGCATGTAGACTTTGCTGTCCTCAACGACCAAATCATAACCATGAACGAGTGGTACATTCATCTCATGCGCTAAAAAAGCATGCTCATAATAGGCACTATTAAAGCGACCTGGCGTTAAAATGACGACTTGCGGATCATATTTGGATGTTGAGCTGGCAAGACAGGCTTTGAGACGGTTGGGATAATCACTGATGCCCATAATAGGGGTGTCAGCAAATATATCAGCTAAGAGGGTCTCTGATATATTGCGGCTCTCAAGCATATATGAGACGCCTGACGGGGTGCGCAAGTTATCCTCTAAGACACAGAACTTGCCAGACTCATCACGAATTAGATCGATACCACTAATGTGAGAGTAGATTGGTTTGTCGAGCTCAATGCCCATCATCCACGGTTCATAGCAGCCACTGGCATACACATAGCTGGCAGGAACAATATCGGCCTTCATAATGGCTTGATCATGGTAGATATCATGCAAAAAAGCATTGAGAGCAGTGATACGCTGTTTGCAGCCTGCTTCTATCTGTTGCCATTCGCTCGCTGCAATAATGCGTGGAATGATATCAAATGGAATCATACGCTCGATGTTTTTGGCATCGCTATAGACCGTAAAAGTAACCCCTTTACGGTAAAAGATGTTTTCTGCTTGTTCGTTTAGATAATTGAGGGCATCCATGTTGATGTTATCAAGCCAATGACCAACGGCTTTTGCAACGGGACGATACTGACCTTTGCCTGTTTGGAGTTCATCAAAACTTGGTGCGCGTGATGGGGGAGTGTCTGTTGAGTTACTATCTGCTGACTGATTGGCGGGCGTGTCCTGTGACTTATTTTGTGATTGACTCTGCGACTGGCTTTGCGATTGCCCTGAAGTGTTGTCCTTGTCTTTTACACTGGTTTCAGGGGTAGCCGTATCCTCATTTGTATTTTTATTCTGACTTTGGTCTTTGATTTGACCTATTGACTGCTCTTCTTGATGTTGATTTTGGCTCTGACCCTGACTTTGAGATGATTTTTTATTCATAAGTACCTCACGTATCCTTGGTAAAGTTATACTTTATGATGACTACACCCTCTATGCTAAGCAAGGGATCACTTGTATTTCGCCAAACAGGTAGTCTATCTCCTGTATGAACTATACAACGGTTGCTGAGTAACATACAACAAGGGTTAAGTAATAGGTTTTTAGTAATATCAACTTAATTCTGATAAATTTAACTCAATTTGTATGAAAAAAGGAAAAGAGTGGACATGAAGATACGAGGTAAGTTTTTGGTGCTGGCTAGCATGGGATTGGTCGCGACTCTCAGTATGACCGGCTGTGATAGTGAGCCAAAGCAAGAAGCCGTGCCAGCTGGTAGCATAGTGATTGCCCTTGGTGACTCGCTGACTTACGGTTATGGCGCGAGTCTAGATGCAGCTTATCCTAAGGTGCTTGCCGATTTGAGTCATTGGACCGTTATTAATGCAGGCGTCAATGGCGATACCTCCGCAGATGTGCTGGCTCGTGTCGATGATATCACTACTCAAAATCCCGACTTGGTACTGCTTGGCGTGGGTGGTAATGATGTATTGCAACGCGTTCAGCCTGAGACTACACGTGCCAATATCACTGCTACTATCGACACCTTGAAATCTGCAAATATCGATGTGGTCCTTATTGCTGAACCTCACTTTAGTGCCAGTGCGCTGTTTGGACGGGTGAGTGACAACCCATTATATGAAGATATTGCTGATGCGAAAGAGGTGCCTTTATATTCAGGTGGTTGGTCTGCGGTATTGTCGGATGACACACTAAAATCTGATCGCATCCACGCCAACGCTGCGGGTTATCGGCAGTTTGCAGAAGGGTTGCATGATTATCTGCAAGAGGAGGGCGTGGCGCGATGAAGAATAGCTACTTACTGATGGCAATAAGCGCAGCGGAGCCTTCTTATTTGTAGATTTTTCACACCGTAACGGACGCCTACTCAATGATAAAGGTGAGATGGTGATCAATAACACAGGTCTTGCTGCTCTGACATTATTGGTGGCTGAGTCTGACCCGAATCAAAAGGAAACCTTAATCAAGTTGATTATGAACATGTTGTCGTTGGAGGTTTGATTTAAAAATGCGTTGTTTCTTTTTCTTGTAAACCACACTTAATTGAGTTATTTTTTAGTGTCGATTACATTTCTTTAACCAAGGAGAAACAGTTTGCATAATAGATTATCACCGCTCACGATTTCAGTTGTCGCTGCGCTGACACTACTCACAGGCTCACAAACATTTGCAGAAGCCCAATACGGTGATTATGGTAAAGAAACGGCGTTAACGCTCGCGCGAGACTATGCTGGTCGCTATACCGGATCTGACAAGGAAATTGGGGCTGCTAACTATATGCAGCAACGTATGAACATTGATGGCAGTAACAATCAAGTCGATCGTCAGACTTTTGATTTCGTTGCACCTCGCGGTTTATTTAGAGGTCAAACACTAACGAGTAATAACATTATTGTGACCCAAAAAGGTGTTGCTGATACCAATAAAACACTATTTGTCGGCGCACATTATGACTCTGCAGTAGCCTACCCAAATTATCAAAATCTAGAAGCATTAGATGACAACGCCTCTGGGTCTGGCGTGTTGACTGAATTGACAAGAAACCTGAATGGCATTGACACAGAACATAATATTCAGTTTGTGGCGTTTGGTGCAGAGGAGGGCGGCCTCAATGGTTCAAAGGCGTTTGTTGATCAGCTCACTGACGAAGAAAAATCGACAGCACTGGGTATGATCAACTTAGATAGCTTGATTACAGGCGATAAGATGTATGCCAATGCAGGACGAAATGCTTATGACGATGACGGCAATGAAGTAGCTGCCAATGTAGGACTGCGTGAAAATGCGCTGCGTATTGCAAAAGAGCTTGGTATCACACTCGAAGTCAATCCAGCCATCATTGCACCTGGCTCGACAGAGCCCTACGAGCCTTATGGTGTTGGCTGTTGTAGCGATCAAGAGTCTTTTGACAACGTAATGCCCGTCGTAGGATTTGAGGCGACCAACTGGGCTCTTGAACCTGATTATGATGGTTATACGCAAACGGAAAATCCGAATATCCCAGGTGGCTATACGTGGCACAATCCCGAATTAGACAATGAGGAAGTGCTGATAGCTGCATTCGGTGAAGAGCGCATCACACAAAGAATGCGTGACTATTCGCGTATTATTAGTAGATTGATTGTTGAGCAAACCAATGCTGATATCATTGCCACAAACAAAAGCGCGCTTAATCTTCAAAATAGAATGGGGGCTGCGTTAAAGGACAGTGCCACTGATTCGCATTCAGCTATTCTTGAGCGTGCCAATGCTTTGGCTTTACCTGCTATTGATAACAATGACACCTTTGATGCTTCGCGTGCTCAGGTCTGGGTAGACGGCTCTCAAAGCTATGTCGATTCTGATAACGTCCAAGAAGGTGCTCGCGCCAATATTGGTATCTATGGTGAATACGTTGTGCAACCTAGCTGGCGTGTTGGTGCAGGTCTCAAAGCCGCCAATCACAACAATAAAAATGTAGAAAACGGTATCAAAAAAGACACCAGCTATGGCATTCAAGCTTACTCGTTACTGGGCGGCAAAAACACGGCTTGGTGGAATACAACTTCTGTAAGCTTATCTAAACATGATTTAGATGTTGATAGCACCGTCAGACTGGATGGTAATAATGGTATCAACATTATTAACAATAGCGAACGCGGTAATACTGATGCCGATGTGTTTAGTGCTTATAATGAGCTTGGCTACAATTTTCTTATTAAGAAAAACATCGCTCATGGCGCTTTTTTAGGTTTAAATTATAGTGATACTGACATAGACGGCTACACAAGTGGCAATGCCAACTCTCGCACAGCCTTAAAAATTGATAGCACATCTAGTGAGGCATGGGACTCGGAGATTGGTTACCAGTTGCAATATGGGTTTGATTTAATGGGTACACCCGCCAAGCTTCAAAGCAAACTCGCTTACGTACATGTCATCGAAGATGGCTTAGTGGATCGTTTATCGACAAGGTCTTTTGCTGACGGGCAAAAAAGAGACATTAGTATCACTCAAGCAGACAAAGATGATGACTATGGACGTTTTGAGTTGAGTGTTAGCAACAAGGTTCATAACAATGTCTATGCTTATCTGAATGGTGATACCACCTTTGCACGTGATGATAAAGACAGCTCAGTACAATTAGGCTTACAATATCAATTTTAAAACATAATGTATGGATGACAGTCTGCGCCGCTCAGTAATGTATTTATGAGCGGCGTTTTTATACATTTTAATATAGTAATTATCATGGCGTGCTACTGGTTATCGCTATAATATACGTAGAACGGCTGGCCTATATACTAAGAAGAATAGGGATAAAGTGTATGTTTGACATCATAAAAGACTGGCGTGAGCAGCGTATATTGGACAACAGCAAGTTCACGCATGAAGACTGGGCGCGGGCGGCTGAGTGTATCATGATATTGGATAGGTTGACTGAAGACGAGCTAAGCCGCTTGTTTGATTTGGCGACTTTGTTTTTGGATGATAAGTCGATTGTGGGCGCACAAGGTTTTGAGATTACTGATGCGGTCAGACAATCCATTGCACTACAGGCGTGCTTGCCTATCTTAAACCTCAGCCTTGAGTGGTATAGCGGTTGGTCATCTATTATTATTTATCAAGGTTCGTACAAAAGCGAGAGTACAACGGTAGATGAATTTGGTATCGTCCATGAGGGCCGTCAGCACCGTAGTGGGGAAGCATGGCAGCGAGGTCCTGTCATTCTCTCATGGGAGGATGCCAAGCACTCAAGTGAGCGTGATGGACACAATGTGGTGATTCATGAATTTGTGCATAAGCTTGATATGATGAATGGCCGCGCTAATGGCTTTCCACCGATGCAGCCTGATATGGATCCGGCGCGCTGGACGGAAATTATGAGCCGTGATTTTGAAGATTTTCAAAATCATCGCAAGTCAGGACTCGATCGCTATGGTGCGACCAATCCAGCGGAGTTTTTTGCGGTGCTTAGCGAAGTGTTTTTTGAGACCCCGCAAAAGCTGGTGGATGCTTATCCTGACATTTACGATATTATGGTGAAGTTTTTTAAGCAAAGTCCACTTCAGCCAAAAGCATAATTTTAAATTTATATACCAAAAATTGAATATAATTCAATATGATAAAGAGACAAAAAGGGCAGTGCTTCATATGTGATGCACTGCCCTTGTTTAATATAATTTATCTGACCATCCAGATGCTTACGTTGTTATTTAAACCGTCCACTGATCGTTAACGACAGCGACGAGATAACGCTTACCCTGATACTCATCAAACACCAAGCGCAACACCCGCCAGTCTAAACCGCTGTATTCATCACTACCTTTATAGTAAAACTCAACGACATCAGAGTTTTGATATATTTTATTTAGGTTATTGATGCTATTGCCACTTTTTTGAAACTCATTGACGCTAAGGGTAGCGTCATTAAAGGTTTTGGCCTTTACCCAAGTGTCTAGGTACTCTGGTAGCGGTATGATTAATGGCTCACCAGAGCCGTCTTTTTCGCCCCATGTGAAGCGAATATCGGACTGTTGCAAATATTGTGCATATTGCGCGCGATTAAAGACTTTATCAGACTCAGGGCGTACGTAGGCATACATCGAAAAACGGACGCCACGTGTGGGATGAATATCATCAGTAATTCTAGCAAAATCCTTATTGGCGAGCGCCCGCTGTATACGCAACGCTTGCTGCTTTAGGGTTTGTTGACTGATATCAGTACTTATAGCCGTTGCTGAGGTGCTGGTAGGTTGAGAAACAATGGCTTCACTGGGCTCAGAAGCGGACTGGCAACCAGTCGCGGTCAAAGTAAGCAACAAAAGGCCACTAGAAGCCAATGCCGCAGATTCATTCTTAAAAAAGGTAGGTAGTATTATCATAAAAGCATCCTTACCACAGTTATTAGTGAAATAAACGTCACGATAAGCCACTAAAAGTTGTCATCACAATAGATAAAAGAGCATAAAAGCGCTATGTAATCGGAATTTTGATGAGTGAACCTGAATGATACGATAATACAGCAGAGTCGTTATATGGCTATGATGTAATAGACCGTAACACTTATAAGATAAGATCTCGTAGAGAACGACATGCCAACATACAAATCGCTGATATTACTATCAACCATAGCACTGACAACTGTCGGTACTGCTACAGCAGATGTGACAAAAGCATCTCAGAAACAAGCTGCTGCGACTGATATGAAAATCACGACCATCACAAAAATGTACCAACAAGATATCGATGACCAAGGTATGAGTAATCCTATAGTGCTACAGCAATATGCCAATGCTGACTTACAAGCAGCCATGCAGCTAGAACAAGATTACTTTGATAAAACTCAAATGTCCTGCAATGTTGATTATGATGTGCTGTGGGATTCTCAAGACCCTGATTATACTCAAGACAAGAAGTTTTCGATGACTGATAAAGGATTGGTTCAAGTCAGCTTGGCGCAAGGTAGCAATATTTATTATGACTTGACATGCAATGATAAAGATTGCCAAATCGCAGATGTTAGCTTAAATGAAGATGGTGGAACTTTGAGTAAGCATTTACTTGAAACTTGTCGTTAGTAGAAAACTGAATTGATATTAAAAATGTCAGCGCCAAGCTATTTTAAATTTAAAAATATGCAGTTAAATATAGAAACGATATAACGCAGATTGATATTTACTCTTATACTGAAACCGCTGGTATGTTTTCGCATAATGTATATTATGTTAAATGAAGTCTATAAAAGAGTAAGTTTATGCTTATGTTATTACTTCTTCTATCAATCATCTCAATAACAGATCCGATTCTAGACAAGAGATATTTTTGCAGGCAATCAAATGCTTTATTGGTAAGTATCAGATCGTTAGGTTGGGTTCCATGTGGCACCCAACCTGCAAGGTTTTTTACAAGTAATAAATATATTCTTACGTCAATTTTTTTAAATACCGGCCGACGGTTTCTTGTTCGGCATCAAACCACTCTTTTGCTTTTTCATGCCATTGTGTTTGGCCTGAATAAGCAAATTCAGATTCTATTGTATCGATAGAAAAACGACGTTTTATTCGTTGGTTGCCTTCTTCAAAAAATTGAAGCACTTCGTTGTTTTCTTCATCAAATTCAAACCCATCAAGTTCGAAAATCAATTCTCCGACTCTTTTTGGTTTAGTAGAGAATTCGATTTTAAATCCTTGCTCTAAGCTCCCTTTTGCAACAGAAGTTTCAAAATTAAAAACTTGCTTTAAAAAAGGGACGTTTTGGTGTTCTCGTGTAATCTTATCTCTTAACTGGGTATCATCTTCATCTGTAACGATTTCATTTACTCGTCCGAGTACCAATCCCGCCCAATTCTCATTAATAATTAATGCGCCACCTTGATGACGTAGCTCTCCTGTTGTTACATTTTCTTCATTAATTAATTCAAGACTCAATAACACTCCAGCTTCGCGAGAAGTAATACGCCAGTCTTCTATATACGATCCATAAGGTGAAGCTTCGATCATACAATCCCCGACACGAGAAAGAATGGCAGGCTCAGGCCAACGGTTATGCACTTGAAAGCCAGTGCCACCTGACCAGCTTAATTGCTCATTGTTCCAAGTGCTATCAGCAGACCACCCTTCATAATTGGCTAATTGATAAAGCTCATCTGAAGAGCATTTTTCCCACGATTTTTTAACTACCATTTCAGCTTCAATAGGCAGGCGTAGATCAATTGTTAAGTTCCGACCCTGTAACCAAAACACATGTGTATCAATATCCGTTTCGCCACTTGCGAACGAGATACTTCTGCGCTTAAAACAGCCAATCATCCAGTCAGGGACAGAATTAGCCGATTTTTTACCATGATGTTCGATAAGTTCTTTGATATTCATGATCAACCTTCCTTTATCGCTGCTTGCCCAAAAGACAAAAGTGAACGAGAGTTTTCAGGTAGATTTACTTCACCTCGAGCAGATTTTTCTTTGAGATAACTAAAGGTTTGTATTGTTTGTGCGAGGAGATGATCACCACAAATAATGGGTTCATAAGATGAGACTTCTTGCTTATCAACAAACTTTGAAATAGGAGCAACAACGGTCTCGTAATCCAAACTTGAGAAGAATGGAAATGAGTACCTCTCTTCTTTTACTTGTCTAACACGATGAGAGGTGGCAACGTACTGCCCGTTTGATACTTGTTCCATCATGTCGCCAATATTGATCACAAAACAATCCTCTACTAATGGCACATTAATCCATTCATTTGCACCATTAAGTACCTGTAAACCTGGAGCCGTTGGTAATAAAATGGTAAAGAATTCGTAATCTGTATGTGCGCCGATTCCTGAATCAGACTCTTCTGCTTCAGGGTTATCAAAGTAATGAATTAGACGTAATTGACTAGGAGGGGTTGTAAGATATTGAGTGAATGTATTTTCAGGTAGTTTCAACGCTAAGGCAAAACCTTGAAATAATACTCTGCTTAGTTCAAGCATCGCATTATAATAAGCGCTAACACTTTTTTTGAACGCTCCATCTTTAGGCCATTGTGTAAAAGCCTCTTTTTCAAATCTAGCCATTAAACTAGGTGAATCTGGACCAATATCATAAGCTTCTTTTAAGTCAGGTTTTTGACTGTCTGTACTATAAAACCCCTCTTCGCCACGCGGTACATACCCTGAGTGATTTTTTGAAAGGCCGATATAGTTTTTCATTTTACTGTTTTGATCTTGCTTAAAATATTCTTTAACCACCTCTTTGAGATCATTGATTAAACTTGGGGCAATTTGATGACCCTTTAAGTATAAAAAACCTGTCTCTCGAACGGCTTTATCTAAACTACTTGCAGCTATCTCTCTTTTATTTAAATCATCAGAAAATAGTAAAGAAATATCCACGATGGGAAGTTCAGTAAATGCTTTATGCACCGTTTTTTCAAAAACTGACATTTTATTAAGCTCCTTTCTTAAGCATAGAGTATGCTGGTCGTCCAGAATCTATCAGCAAGCTTAGTTGCTGTTCGGGTCGTCCCGAAATTATTAAATGAAGACCACTCAGGTACTTCATTTAAAATTTTCTATGAAGGGTGTTAACGTTGTATGTCTTATTATTGAGGTTCAATATTGACTACTATCTTTCCAGTACCTTTCATATCACAGAATAGTATAAGCACTTATTGTGCCAAAAAAACAAACAAGCAAAAACAAACACTTAGATTTATATAAGATATAGAGTACAAATTCTACGCACTAAAGAAAAGCAGTAGATGCACCAAAGTAAAACATTTATAGAGATAGAAAAATATCAAGTAGCATCTTTATGAACCGCCCCGAGTATATCGGAGA
>NZ_LNDJ01000091.1 GCF_001444505.1 Psychrobacter piscatorii
AAATTTTGTGTAAGTATTTAATCTAAATTGCAGTTACACAGAATTCGGGATGGGCTCATCATATTATTATGAATCGAACAATTTAGACTAGATCCTTAATATCTATATCCAATGCATCGCAAATATCATAGGCCTTTTTGAGAGTGACATTCTTCTCTCCACGCTCGATATTTCCCATATAACTTCGATCAATATCTGCCATCTCTGCCAGCACTTCTTGAGATATTCCTTTGCTTCTGCGCACATCACGGATACGCTTTCCAAAGGCTATCATGCGTTCATCTGTCTTCATCTCACCAACCACTGCTAAAAATAGCAATACTCACAGTGGTGGGCTATAATATCCACGGGATATAGTCGGTATTATGAGGTGAGTATGAAAACAAAACTAGAGTATCAGCCAGATATAACAGAAACTAATAAGCTGATCTGTGAGAGGTACTGGTTAAGAGAAGGCGATAAACGAAGTGGTTTTATATATACCTGTAAAGAAATAGGTCAAGAGTTTGATGTTAAGCATCAGGATATACCTAGTATCGTTAAAATAAATGCTCATCTTGTCGTACTAGACTGCCAATGCATAGACTGCGGTACAACTAAGATTTGCTATACTCGCTCACAGCTAACTCGATTGGATCTTATTAGATGGCGGTGTGATGATTGCAGGGCGGCGCTTGAAAAAAGAATGGATCAAGAGTACTTAGAGTATCATCTTAAACAAGACCGTTTAGCAGAAGAAAAGAGACAGACCGCTCTAGAGTACATCAATCAATGCCGAAGCATTCAATTAAGCAGTATTCCTTCAGTCACTGAGCTTAACGACGTAGATAAACTTCTACTCGCAGCGACTGTAGAGAGTATAGGAGCAGATAATATAAGGAATACAGTCTCTCTACGTGACAATTTATCATTACCTTTATCACCGTTCTCTAAATTAGATGAAGAGATACTACAGCATCTTTTTAACCGAAATCTGCTCATACTCGCTTCTGAAAATAGCTACGAATACGTAACTATCAACGAAGAAAAAGAGCTAGAGATAGATTTCTATCAAGCGATCTTTGAGTTTGCTTATAGTATTGAGAATCTTACTAAAATCTTGATAAACGCTAAATCTCAGAAAAATACCAGTGCTCTAGTAGCGAATGATCAATTTAAGAACTGGTGTGAAAAGTTACAGCTAGGAGAGTGTTTAAGCTACCTGATTACTAGGTCAAGATTGAACTATCTAGCACCGCCTATTGGCGAAAAGCTAATTAGTATTCTCAGATCATGTTTAGCTGAATGCTCTGTATCAACCATGCATTATATCATTTGGAAGTCTGTGGAAAATGCTGCTGCATACGTGCAAAAACCAGGTATTACTCGAAAACATGCTTCAAATTCTGTTTCTGGTAATATAGAGAGAGTATTCAATAAAATATACAGTGGTAGTTGGAGTCACAATAAATCTTTTCGCGATGCTAGCCACCCTCAGTCTGCAATGGCCAAAATATTTTTTGATTATGTATTTGGAGTAGATGATGGTGGTTTTCACTACACTATTGATAAGCTATTCAGCCCATATAGGTCTCAGAAAGCTTTAGAGCCAATAAGTTATGCAGCTCTAGGAAACGCTAGAAGCACGAATTATTCAGTCACAATAGCTCTTGATATCAAACAATCATGATTTATCAATGTTTAAATTCTCAATACAATTAAATTAGCCGAATAAGACATAGCAATGAGAGAAAGATTGTCTAGATAGAAGACTATCTGACTTGCTGAACAATTTTATTACTACTGATAGGAGCTAGTATGGAAGATTCTAAATCTAAAGCACCGATTGTTGGCGATCGACCTATTCTTGTTAGTCGACAAGAGATAGAAAAGCGCCGCCGCATCAACTCTGATACTTTGAGCAGCTTTGCAATAGATAATATCCCTGTTAATCCAGATACTCAGCATTTTTTTAAAGATTTTGAAGAAGGTAAAATTGCAACTAGCAAGGAAGTAAAAGCTTTGCTACATGCTCACTATACTAAGATAGCGCTCGAAGATAATTAGCTCTTATAATTTGAGCCCGACGTTGCTAAGCTATTATAGTATTGCTTTTCACAGCCAGTATCGAAAGATGAAACATAATTAATTGTGCTATTCAATCATATTTATCAAATCATTTCACCTATGTAAGATTACTAGTCCAGCATCACTAACTCTCGTCCAGCCATCTCCGAAATAAAGAATAACTACCCTGCCCACAAACATAATAACGTTATAGCTAGTCAGCTTATTCGCTTAGTGAATAGATAAGCATTAAGACCTGATATCACCGTGATGAATTACATCCTTGGGTCTGCTTCTATCTACACTCGCTTGCTTTAATATTACCATCATTATATCCGTGTTCATATGATTCGATATCTTGCAACTGACAATACTATGTGCAAAGACGTTAATGATAAACATGAATAGCAGAAAACTACTTTTATTTCTACCTATCTGACATAGATAAAATCTACTGGATTAGAGGATGGTACGATTGATCAAAAGTAACCATTAATAGATAGACGTAGCGAAGCGCATCATGTCCGCGTTTATAGCTTAGATAGGATGATATTAGAAAGGATGTTTCTGAAGATGTGAAAGATACCTGAAAAACTTAATTGTTATGATACCTAATTGATAGAACGACCATTATCTTTTGGATAGGTAAAAGTGATTTTTTCTGATAGGTGGTAAGAATCACCGAAGTGATAGTTTTAATTTAGATGCCTACAAATAATATAGCGATGTACACTATTAGAATAAGAGGTTTCTAGCATGTCAACCTATAAGGAGATGTGTGTAGCTCGTGCAGGGCACTGGCAAAAAATCCATGAGCGAATTCAATTCTGGCAGGCTCATTGTCTTGAGCAGGGAAATACTCTGGCTCACCCTCACTACGAACCAATATCACTTGCTGGTTAGTAAATAAAGTATTAAATAGCTGTATGAGCCAATCAGTGGCTAATCGTTCGCTATCAATTATCAATCCTGCTGAGTAAGTATTGTCAGGCTGAGTAGTAGATAACTTTTGCCACTGACTTCTCCATTCTCTTAAATACTCATCTTCATCGAGGCACAGTCTATTGCTAAGAGCATTTTCAGTATGACGATCTAGTTGAGTAAGATATTGCAGCAACGAATTTGCTGTAGCAGGAGAAAGTAAATCAGAAAAATTAATTTTATTATCAGGTAGATTCATAGAGAAGACATTGACTTAATAAATACTAAAGACAAAAAATTTTAGGTAAAAAAGTAAGTAGTAAAAAAGCTTGAACATATTTGCTATCAAAAAATCTTAACATACTAGCGCTAGCAGAATATGGCACTTTCCGCTAGTATGGCAGGCAATATTATACACTGTTTTTATGAATGAGGCCGCGCATGTCAAGCACTCCAGAAACTAAACCGTCAGCACCTTACGCTGACAATAAAAAAGCGCCTGTATCTACTAGCATGCCTGAGCACATTTCTTTGGACAAATGGGCAGACACGGGTTTTGAGTGGTCAGGAGAAGTCGATCCAAACTCTTTTGAACGTCTTGCCACGACGTTGAGCGCCGAGCATGATCAGTCAAACACTCAGTTAAACGCTGAACTCTATCGCCGTAATAATGTTTTGCATTTGGCATTTACGTTGACAGGTGATGTTTGGCTAACGTGTCAACGCTGTTTACAACCAATTGCGATAGACTTATCTGATGATTATGACATTGCACTACTCGAAAATGACAGCCAAGTACGTCTGGTTAATGATGAGCAAGATTATTTATTACTTGATGAAATCGTCACTGAGCAGTCTCCGGAGCGTCTATTACCATTTAAAAAACTGGTAGAAGATGAGATATTGCTCAAAACACCAATGGCGCCAAAGCATGATGATTGTGAGATGTCAGTTGAGCAGTTTGGCGAGATACCAGAAGAAGAAGAGAATGAAAATCCATTCGCTGCTTTAGCCTCCTTAAAAGGTAAGCTATAAGAGCCAAATTTATTTATTCAAGTATTTGAGAAGCCTTCTATCTGCTTTGTACAGAAGAGTGCAAGGCAGGGCTTTATTAATCTAATAAACATGCGTATAATGTCCGGTTTATTGCATTCGAGCAACCTGTTGCGTGCTGATAGAAGCTGACTAGGCAAATTTTTCATAAATTTCAGACATAGTTAGCGCTTTATGTAAGTAACAATCTATTTAACTAATGATGCTTCAGACTTAGGTTGTTGTGATTATATAGCCTCTGTCAGTATCGACTAAAGCTGAATTTCAAGCTTATCCCTTTTAAGTATAGGAGCTATATCATGGCTGTTCAAAAAAGTCGTAAAAGCCGTTCTCGTCGTGACATGCGCCGTTCACATCACCGTATGGAAATTGCTGAACTAAGCGTAGATGCTACTACTGGTGAAAAACATCGTCGTCATCACATGACTAAAGATGGTTTCTACCGTGGTCGTCAGCTATTCAAAGTTAGTCAAGATGCCTAAGACATTGGCCCTATGATAGCTAGGTAAAATAGTGACAGTACTGGTGACTGTTGTTGTATTTACCTGGCTATCATTAGTCAATAAGCTTTGAGCTAAAAAAAGCCAAGTTATTTCGCTATCATATATTATGTGGCTGGATAACTTGGCTTTTTGTTATTTATGACTAAACTCATTGCTTAGATGACTTTTTATTTTTAGCAAATAGAAACGCGTACTCAATCGTTAGTGCTTTTGATTGGTACTGTATTTTCCTATCGTTGTTTGGTCTGCATCCGCTATGATAATAGTGTGTGTCAGTGTATAGTTTACTGACAATCCGTTTTCTTAGATAAATAATTGAACTAGCGGCTTTGTATCACATCTAATAATATAATACACCCCATTGTTTTAGGGATATTTCTAATCAGATAAGGGATATTGGTTATGGCTTCTGTACCCGATATGGTAAAAAAGCAACCCGCTCGTATCGCGGTCATTTTTCCTGGACAAGGATCTCAAGCAGTCGCGATGACGAGTGAGCTTGCTGAAATCTACCCAGAGATACGCGATACATTTACTGAAGCGAGTGAGGCGCTTGGTGAGGATTTGTGGGCAATCTGTCAGGATGAAGAAAAACTCAATCAAACCGAGTATACTCAGCCAGCGCTACTGACAGCTAGCATTGCCATTTGGCGTGTCTTACAACAAGAAATAGAAGAGACGCCTTGCTATTTAGCTGGTCACTCTCTGGGCGAGTACAGCGCCCTGTGTGCTGCCAATGTGATATCGCTTGGTGATGCCGTCACCCTAGTGCATAAACGAGGTCAGTTGATGCAAGAGGCCGTTGTAGGTGTCGATACTGCTATGGCTGCCGTGTTAGGACTAGAAGACAACCGAGTCGAAAATCTGTGTGAGCAAGCAACAGAGCATGTCGAGGGTGCCATTGTTGGCGCTGCTAACTTCAACAGCCCAGGACAGGTAGTGATCTCGGGTAACGCTGCTGGCGTTAACGCTGTCATCGACAAAGTCAAAAATACGGGCAAAAAATCTGTGCCCTTAAAAGTGAGTGTGCCATCTCATTGTGCATTAATGGAGCCTGCAAGTAATGCCTTAGCTGAGATATTAGCAGGTATTCAATTTGATCAAGCGGCCATTCCTGTGATTCAAAATCGCTATGCGCGTGTTGAAACCAGTGCAGTAGGTATCAAACAAGCATTGACTGAACAGCTGAGTGAGCCAGTACTGTGGTCAAAAACCATGCAGGAACTGGCCGATAAGCAAATTAATCTATTAATCGAATGTGGCAGTGGCAACGTATTAAGCAATTTGGCTAAGCGTCAAGCGCAGCCAATCGCAAGCTATCCTACAGACAAGCCTGCCCGTCTAGAGAAATTATTAGAGGTGTTATCATGAGCCGTACGATTACATTAGTAACTGGCGCGAGCCGCGGTATCGGAAAGGCAGTCGCCAAACGCTTTGCTAAAGAAGGACATTTTGTCATTGGAACAGCAACCACTGAAAAAGGTGCTGAACTTATTGATGACTATCTTCATGATAGTGGTGGTATCGGTCGCGTCTTAGACGTACGTGATACTACTCAAATTGATAAATTGTTCGAAGAAATCGAAAGCGTCTATGGAGCGGTACAAGTATTGGTTAACAATGCAGGTATCACGCAAGACGGTCTGCTAATGCGTATGAAAGACGATGACTGGTCAAATGTCATCGATACGAATTTGACCTCAGTTTACCGCATGAGCAAACGCGCAGTACGCGGTATGATGAAAGCGCGCCGTGGTCGTATTATTAATATCACCTCTGTTGTTGCTCAAATGGGTAATGCAGGTCAATCTAACTATGCCGCGACTAAAGCTGGTGTAGAAGGTTTCAGTCGTACGCTTGCACGTGAAATCGGTTCACGCCAAGTGACTATCAATTGCGTGGCACCAGGTTTAATCGAGACTGATATGACAGATGAGCTCGACGAACGCCTATTGAATTCTATGCTAGATGCCGTTCCTATCAGCCGTCTTGGTCAACCAGAAGACATCGCAGCAGCAGTACATTTCTTAGCCAGTGATGAAGCCAGCTATATCACCGGCGCGGTCATTCCGGTCAATGGTGGCATGTATATGTAGGCGTTACATAGTTATAATAAAAAACTGTGTGAACGAGTGTAAACTATAATAAAGGGTGTTATAATAACGAATACTTTTGATTCAAAGCCCTGTATGATAACAGGGCTTTATTAGACAGACTGTGTAACAAGTCATAGAGTACTCAGACAGCAATGCTAGTCTGGCAAACACATTTTATATATCATGCTATAGAGCTTAAATGAGGCGCTATAGCAGTTTATTAAAAATAATAGATGATAACGGAGTGATCTATATGAGTAATGATATCGAGCTAAGAGTAAAATCAGCAGTTGCTGAGCAACTAGGCATGAACATTGAAGACATCAACAACGATGCTTCATTCATGGAAGATCTAGGCGCAGATTCACTTGACCTAGTCGAATTGGTCATGTCTTTTGAAAGTGATTTTGGTATCACTATTCCTGACGAAGACTCTGCAGAATTGACTACTGTTCAAAAAGCAATTGATTACGTACAAGCCCAGCTATAATTTGCCATTTGTTTAGCAAATTTTATAATGCCGCTTATCTTAATAGATAGGCGGTTTTTTTTATGAGCGTGATTTAATTGATCGGTTGCATTAACATAAGCTACGTCAATTAACATTACTCAACATACTCTTACTATTCACGTTTGGTTCGTTTGTCTATACTCATCATGGTAGACAGTACAAAGCACGGTGATGTTCAATAACACACCACCGAAAATAAATATGAATAATAAATAACAATATTTCAAGGAGCAGTTATATGGGTATGTTCAGTTTTGCAAAAGATATTGGCGATAAAATCTTTAATCGTGATGACGAGAAACACGATGCCAAATCAGAGACCAAGGCAGATGCCAATACACCGGTAAAAAGTAGCGAGCCTTCAGCTCAATCAGTTGCTAACATTCTGTTGCGTCGTATTCAGCAACAGAACCTAAATATCAGTAATTTAAAAATCAAGTATAATGGTTCTACAGATACGGCAGAAATTAGCGGTAATGCTAAGACTCAAGCCGATCGTGAAAAAGCGATTATTGCTATTGGTAACGTACAAAATGTTGCTAAGGTCATTGATAATATCGATATCGAAGAAGATGCACCTGAGTCAACGATGTATACGGTAAAATCTGGCGATAGCTTATCTAAGATTGCTAAAGATGTTTACGGTGAGTCTGGCGATTATATGAAAATATTTGAAGCCAATAAGCCAATGTTATCTGATCCAGATAAAATCTATCCAGGTCAAGTACTACGCATCCCCAAGCCATAATTCTCAGATTCTAAAAAGTATTTAATATGAAAAAGCCTCTTATCGTTAAGAGGCTTTTTTTATGAACATCTATCAAAGCAAATAATGACTTGCTCCGTTATGATATACATCAACTCGTTGGCTTACTACTAGCGTCTAGTTTTCTGCCCTGTTCAGCTATTGCCCATTCAATGTGTTCATCAAGCATGGCGTTATGTAGCGTCAACTTAGACTTCAACTGCTCAATGACATGTGGACTAGCATTAGCGTTACCCAAACCAATAGCAATATTACGTAAAAAATTCACATAGCCTGTGCGTCTGAGTGGGCTTCCTTGTGTGTTGTTCAAAAAATCCGCTTCTTGCCATTGCCATAATTCAAGCAAATTGCTGTTATCGAGACCATGCCTTGGTGCGAAGTCCTCAACGGTAGTCAGATTGGCATAACGATTCCATGGACAGATCAGCTGACAGTCATCGCAGCCAAACACCCGATTGCCAATCGCGCGTCGATACTTGGTATCAATAATACCATCGTGTTCAATCGTCAAATAAGAGATACAGGCAGAGGCATTGAGCTCATAAGGCGCTACAATCGCTTGGGTAGGGCATACATCAATGCAAGCACTACAACTGCCACAATGCTCTTTAACAGGCTGGTCATCGGGCAGCTCTAAGCTTAAAAACAGCTCACCTAGCACAAAAAATGAGCCAGCTTGTTTGTTGATTAATAACGTATGCTTACCTGTCCAGCCCAGACCAGCAGCATCGGCAATAGGCCGCTCAAAGATAGGCGCAGAATCACTAAAGGGTCTAAAAACAAACTCTTTATCTGAACCAATATCGAGATGTTGCCATTCAGGAAGCATGGCCTCGATATTCAGAGCCAATTGCTTTAAACGGCTACGCATTGTCTTATGATAATCACGACCTCTTGCATAACGCGCAATGATGCCTTGGTTGGGATGGTCGTTGTCTGTGACAGCACGCGGTGTTGGGGCTTTGGTTAGGTAGTCCATCCTTACACTAATAATGGTCTTTGCGCCATCCACTAACTGCTCGGGATGAGCGCGCAGATGATGGTTGTTGTGCATGAACTGCAATTGACCCTCATAGCCTTTATCCAGCCACTTCTGTAGCTGTTCGATTTGCTTAGTAAACAGTGGATGATGGACAGATAAAAACCCACAGTCAGCAAATCCTAATGTTTGCGCTTGCGTTTTGATCCATTGTTTAATATCTGCTGTTGTTGCAAAGACTGTTGAGTTACTAACGGCAATCTTGTTTTTATCGGTAGGCATATAGATAGAGGCTTATTGGCTGTCTGCTTGTTTGGGTTGATCAGATTATTCGCATCTCACAATCAGTAATCATATGAATAGTGTTTATGATAAGCCAGTGAGCGATAAGCGCAAGTAGAAAAGAAAATAAACTCACATTCATATCGATACATAAGTAGACATGAGCTTTTGCTAAGCTGATACTAAAGTTTAGAAACTAGACTTTCAACACTATAAAAATATCAGAAAAACATGGCCGAGGATAATAAATGAAAAATTTTACCAATTTATCACCTATAAAAAATACAAAACCTATTGCGCTTTATAGTAGTGAGCAAATTTATGCCATGGAGCAAGCGTGGTTTGCTCAAGGATATGATAGTTTTGGCTTAATGCAGCAAGCAGCTTGGCAAATGGCACAGCAGATAGAATTGCTTTATGAACAAAAATGTCTCAATGCTAATCATTCTGCTAATACCAACGTTTATCATCGTACGGAGCGTTTGCGCCGAGTAAGTGTCTGGGTAGGTAAGGGTAATAATGGCGGGGACGGTTGGCTCATTGCTCACTATCTGCAACAAGCTGGCTGGCAAGTAGAGGTCATTGCTGTTGGTTTTGATAAAAACGATTTCGTTATTGATGATAAATCAGTCACTTCTAACAGCAAACACAGCGACAGTAGCAATATAACTGACGCAACAAAGGCTCTTCAAATAGCGCTATCTGCCAACTGTCATTATCAACGCTTCGAAGAGATTCATAGCAGTCACAATGAGTCAGAGAAAATGGCTTTATTAGCTGAAATTTATATTGACGCACTGTTTGGGATTGGGCTAGATCGTGCACCAGAAGGTATTTATAAAGAGGCTATTAGCGCTTTTAATCGTACTACTCAGCAACAAAACGCACTAGCAGTCGCCGTTGATATTCCAAGTGGATTGGTGGCTTCTACTGGTGCGGTATTTGATCGTATAGCAGTACAAGCTGATGTCACCTTATGCCTGATTGCGCGCAAATTTGGTTTGCACAACAAAGATGGTACGGATTATAGCGGAGACATAATCGATATACCGTTAATACCTTATCAAACAGCTAGACCTCACAAAATATCTGATAAAAATGCCAAGCAAAATACTATTGAAGCATTTGAACCTGTTGCCATACTACGGACGGCTGCACAGAGTATGAAGCCGCGCCGCCAAAACAGTTACAAAGGTAGCTACGGTCATGCGCTAATCATCGGTGGAAATCGCGTTGATGGCTCTCAAGGGATGGGCGGTGCTGCGATACTGTCTGCCTCAAGCACCATGGCAACTGGCGCTGGTAAAATAACCGTTGCCTGTCATGAGGCTTTTCATGGTGCATTATTAACGTCACTGCCAGATGCGATGACAATTAATTTGCATGATGCAGATGGGTTAAAGGCACTGATTGAACAAGCCAGTGTTGTCGCTATTGGCATGGGATTGGGCCGTGACGAAAAAGCAAAGGCGCTGTTTATCGACTACATACAGACTGCGATAGCTCATGAAAAATCAATAGTGATCGATGCAGATGGTCTTTATCATTTGGCCTCGCTGCAAATGGATAGCCATGAACTGGTAACAGAGCTTCGCGAACATAGCATCAATCATCGAGTTTGCTTGACACCGCATAGCGGCGAAGCGGCTAGATTGCTCGATCAAAAAATAAGCGAGGTAGAAAGTGATAGATTGCGAGCCATAAAACAATGCGCTGCAGTTTATGGTGGTGACTGGGTATTAAAGGGAGCAGGGTCGCTAGTTTTGGAGCAAAAATCAGGACGAGCGCGAGTATATGTCTGTGATGCGGGCAATGTTGGTATGGCAACTGCTGGCATGGGCGATATTCTATCTGGAGTGATTGCTGGATTATTAGCACAACAAGACTTAGCAGCAGAGTCGTACAGTTTACCTCAGGCAGTGCTTATTCATGGATTTGCAGGAGATGTATTGGTCAACCAAAATAGTGATTGTCATAGTGAAAACAGACTTATGATTGGACAACGAGGGCTGCAAGCGCAAGATATGCCAGCAGCCATTCGTCATGTTATGCAGCTAGTGATGGTCGACTAACCCTCACTATTGGGTCGACTAGGTTGTAGAGCCACTACAATACTGGTCGATCGCCTGCTGTACACGCTCACGTTTTAGCTCAATCTCACGGCCATCTAGATATTGACGTTTGCCATTTGCGTCCATCTCATAGATACGGCCGCCAACATTTAAGTTGGTTAGGTTGTTACGTAGCGATTGGCAGCGCTGAGCATTGGCTTGAGCTTCTTGCTCTTTGATACGCGCTTCAAGTGTGGCTACGCGCTGTTCTTCTGCAGTTTGAGTATTATTGCTTTGGCTGGGGTCTGTTTTGCCAGCCATTTGTCCGGCGTTATTTTGTCTACCGTCACTACGAAATTCAATCAACTCAACGTTTTTACCATTTTGCGGCGCGTGCTGACTATATTTAACTTCGCCATGTGCGCCAATGGATTTGTAAACTTGAATAGCCTGACTGGCATTCATGGACAGCATTAGCATACACGCAGTACTTGTTAGCAGTTTGGCAGCAGTCGCTATTTTAGATGCATATGCCATAACAGCAATCCTCTTGTTTTATAAAAGCAAATTTATATAAGGGTAAATATAACATTTGAGCACTTTATTGGCAGCACTAATGTATCGACTTCTAATTTTAGCAAATAATACTTATCAATGTATATTATTTAATAACTAATAGTTTGGGATAGGCTTTAGAAGTTTTTCTTGACAATAACAGACAAACAATCGAATATAATAGAAGTTGATTGGTCAGTGAACGGCTTTTATGATATTGCCGTGGCACTTGAAAATGATCACTACGAGCTACTTATCGGTAGTTTATGCAGTGTTATTTTCTTTGTGATGATGATATAGCACACGTAGCATTGGCTACTCATAACTATACATTGTCTCCGGACTTATCTGTCTACAATGACTAAGATAAACTTATTATTTGAACTGTGCTAAATGTAATTCTGGCAATTGTGCAAAATACGATACAGTACTGGTTATAAAGTGCGCCAAAGCCTCTGTTATAAGTTTTAGTAACTTATGCATAGTATTTGGGTATAAATATCCTGTTATCTCTACGTCTTTGCACTCATGAATTTATTATCAGTACTTATTTATAGAAACACTCAATAATAAGCTTCTTTATAGGTGCGCCCGCATCTTATCACTGTATATCGATAAACATCCATCACAAAACTGACCTTAAATACATTGCTGTGTTTGAGTAATTTGCTGTCTTAAAAAACAACGTTACTTAAATATGATAGGCAAATATTCTTGATATGGACAAGGATTAGCGATCATTTTATGAGTTTTGAAGTAATACCTATATGGGGTTATCTCTTATCATAGAATACCGCAAATCCTCGCCGCAAAAAAAGGTGATGACAGTGACGCAAACCACGCAAAGTCCGAATATGACGGGACATACCCAAACGGGTAATGCCGCCAAAAATTTTGAAGAAAAGCAACAACGTCTTGCAGAAGGCAGCTCACAGCCTGTGATGCTATCGGGCGCTGAAATGCTGGTACAAGCGCTGACAGACGAAGGTGTCAAATATATCTTTGGTTATCCAGGCGGTGCCGTTCTGCACATTTATGACGCGCTGTTTCAGCAAGAAGCCATTGAGCATATCTTGGTGCGTCATGAGCAGGCGGCAGGACACATGGCAGATGCTTATTCACGAGTGACTGGTGAGACGGGGGTTGTATTGGCAACCTCAGGGCCTGGTGCCACCAATACGGTTACTGCTATTGCGACCGCCTTTATGGATTCAGTACCGATGGTCGTGATTTCAGGTCAGGTGCCAAGTAGTCTAATCGGTGAAGACGCTTTCCAAGAAACGGATATGGTGGGGGTATCGCGTCCGATCGTTAAGCATAGTTTTCAGGTGCGCCATGCTAGCGAAATTCCGATGATTGTCAAAAAGGCATTTCACATTGCACAGTCTGGCCGACCAGGTCCTGTCGTTATTGATGTGCCAAAAGACATGACTGCTCCTAGTGAAAAGTTTGCCTATAAATATCCAGAAGAGGTATTTATACGCTCATACCAACCTTCGCTCAAAGGCCATAGTGGTCAGATCAAAAAAGCGGTCGAGACACTACTATCTGCCCAGCGTCCTGTCGTATATGCAGGTGGCGGCGTTATTTGGAGCAATGCTCACGAAGAGTTGACTGATTTGGCTCACCGTCTTAATTTACCAGTGACCAATACATTAATGGGTCTTGGTGCATTTCCTGGCTCTGATCGTCAGTTCCTAGGTATGCTTGGTATGCATGGTACTTATGAAGCCAATATGACTATGCATCATGCCGATGTTATTTTGGCAGTGGGTGCGCGTTTCGATGATCGCGTCACCAATAATGTCAAAAAATTCTGTCCGAACGCGACGATTATCCATATCGATATCGATCCTGCGTCGATCTCAAAAACCATTCTTGCGCACATTCCTATCGTTGGCGATGTAAAGTCTGTCTTAACCGATATGCTAGAGATCGTTGGAGAAGATAAGCAATTAGAGCAACACGCATTGCTCGATTGGTGGTCACAAATTAATGAGTGGCGTAAGCGCCATGGTTTGCGTTATGACACCAGCACAGATAATGGCATTAAGCCACAAAGTGTCGTACAAGCTCTAGATAAAGTGACTAACAGTAACGCTATTATCACAAGTGACGTCGGTCAGCATCAGATGTTTGCAGCACTTTACTATACTTATAATGAGCCTCGCCAATGGCTGAACTCAGGTGGCCTAGGTACGATGGGTGTTGGCTTGCCGTATGCCATGGCAGCAAAGCTTGCCAACCCTGAGCGTGATGTGGTGTGTATCACAGGCGAAGGCTCTATTCAGATGAATATCCAAGAGCTGTCAACTTGCTTGCAGTATAACTTGCCAGTTAAAATTCTAAATTTAAATAATGCACAGCTAGGTATGGTCAAGCAGTGGCAGGACATGCTGTATGAAGGTCGCCATGCTCAGTCTTATATGAACTCCTTACCAGACTTTGTCAAATTGGCTGAAAGTTATGGTCACGTCGGTATCAAGATTACTGATCCTGCAACGATGGAAGCACAGTTGGCTGAAGCCATGGCAATGAAAGACAAACTGGTATTTATCGATGTTTATGTCGATCGTAATGAGCATGTATATCCGATGCAAATCGCTGGACAGGCCATGCGTGATATGTGGTTAACAAAAGGGGAGCGTACCTAATGCAACAACAACATCTGATTTCGGTATTGATGGAAAACGAAGCGGGTTCGTTGTCGCGTCTAGTCGGTTTGTTCTCACAACGTGGCTACAATATCGAAACGCTCAACGTCGCGCCTACTGATGACCCAAGCATTTCACGCTTGACCTTAACGACCATTACGTCACCAGAAAGAATTGAACAAATCACCAAACAATTGCATAAATTGATTGAAGTGGTTAAAGTGCATAATCTGACAGAGAACGTACACGTTGAGCGTGAATTGATGCTCATCAAAGTACGAGCAACTGGTAGCATACGCGAAGAAGTAAAACGCAGTGCAGATATCTTCCGTGCGCAGATTGTCGATGTGAATGCCAACTTATATACGATTCAAATCGTTGGTGACAAAGCCAAGCTTGACGGTTTTATCGATGTGCTTGGACGTGAGCGTATTATGGAAGTGGTTCGCTCGGGTGTGATTGGTATTGCCCGCGGTGAGAAAACCCTTAGCACCTAGACTTAATGCCCAAATATCCTATTTTATTGAAGAACTATTTATCTAAATCAACAAAGCGCTTATCTTAGTCATTATCTTGATTACAGTATAAGCGCCTACTATCCATGGTACGCCATGATTGAGGACAAGGACTCTATTTATGAACGTTTTTTATGACAAAGATTGTGATCTATCAATTATTCAAGGTAAAAAAGTTGCCATTATCGGTTATGGCTCACAAGGCCATGCGCACGCGCTTAACTTACAAGACTCAGACGTTGATGTAACGGTTGGTCTACGTGCCAACTCAGGCTCATGGAAAAAAGCTGAAAATGCGGGCCTAAAAGTTGCTGAAGTAGAAGAAGCCGTAAAAGCTGCTGACGTAATCATGATTTTGACACCTGATGAGTTCCAAAAAGAGCTTTACAACGATGTCATTGAGCCAAACATCAAAGAAGGCGCGACCCTTGCATTTGCCCACGGTTTTGCTATCCATTATAACCAAGTAGTGCCACGTAGCGACCTTGATGTGATCATGGTAGCACCAAAAGCACCAGGTCACACCGTACGTTCAGAGTTCACCAAAGGTGGCGGTATTCCTGACTTAATCGCCATCTACCAAGATGCTTCAGGTCAAGCTAAGCAATTAGCATTATCTTACGCTGCTGGTGTTGGTGGTGGTCGTTCAGGCATCATCGAAACCACATTTAAAGATGAGACTGAAACCGATCTATTCGGTGAGCAAGCGGTTCTTTGTGGCGGCGCGGTTGAATTGGTGAAAATGGGCTTTGAGACGCTAACAGAAGCAGGCTATGCTCCAGAAATGGCTTATTTTGAGTGTTTACATGAGCTAAAGCTTATCGTTGATTTGATGTATGAAGGCGGTATCGCTGACATGAACTATTCAATCAGTAACAACGCTGAATACGGCGAATATGTCACTGGTCCTGAAGTTATCAATGAGCAGTCTCGTGAAGCCATGCGTAACGCGCTAAAACGCATCCAGTCTGGTGAATACGCGAAAATGTTCATCTCTGAAGGTGCGACCAACTATCCATCAATGACAGCTCGTCGTCGTAACAATGCAGCGCATGAGATCGAAACCACAGGTGCCAAATTGCGCGCTATGATGCCTTGGATCGGTGGTAACAAAATCATCGATAAAGACAAAAACTAATTCGATACTACTTAAATAGAGTATTTGGTAGTTTATTAAGTAACCCGTGTTATCACTTGATAGCACGGGTTTTTTATATTGTACTTTTGACATATGGTTACACCGCTATATGTGTTGGTTGAAAACCAGTAAATACTGCCCAATATAGGCAGGCATCTTCACATTAGCCAGTGGGCTTTTACTGTGCTTATTTATCTTTGAGTCATCAAAGTAGGTGAGTCCTCATTCATATTTTCTATAGATTACAGGTTGTATGTTGTGCAAATATCTTATCCAGACTGGCTAACGCCGCAATTCGTGTATATTACTCTTAGCGCTGTCGTAGCAGTTTTAATTTGGATAGAAGGAGAAATGCTCAAAAAAACTGAGGGTAAACTGCCCAAATCTAAGTTTTTCCAAATCAGCTCAATCTTAGATACCATCTGGTTCTTTATCTCTGTGGTTGTCCTATACGTGATTGATTTGGCACCGCTCGCGATTGCTGTACCTGCCGCTTATGGCATTTACACGACCTTTGGTTGGGTTTACGGTACGCGACTACTAAAGCGCAAAGGTATCCCTGATTCTCCTAAAGACTTGGTCATACCGGCCAAATATATTGCTTATAGTCAGTCGTTTTCGTTGATATTTTTTGGGTTATGTTTGCTTGTATTAAGTTCACCATGGTTACCGATATTGCAATAGGCAATGAATGAGTTTTTGGCCTATAAGGGTCTTTCTTGTCGTATTTAACGATGGCTTCGTAATTGTAGCCTAATATTCATATGTTAGAAATTTATTCAATATCAATATGATAACGGCAAAAATTCCAGCTATTTTGATAGGTTCTAATAGCTGGAATTTATTTACAAAAATCATCAATTTAGACTGTTACCTGTATAGAAAACTGTTATAATCAGATTGTACTCAAAGTATTTTAGGTAAAAAATTCAGGTTTTCTCTTAGATTATTTGCAATTTTGAACCGTAGCGTTCAGCAAAAGATGCATGGGTATATATCAATTAATCGGTGATGACACAAGTCTCGCCAACAGTTAAAGAGTCAGGAAAATTTATGTCAGATAAAGTTGAAGGCACTGTAAAGTGGTTTAATGAAGCTAAAGGTTTTGGTTTTATCGCTCAAGACAACGGCGGACAAGACGTATTCGCTCACTACAGCGCTATCCAAGGTAACGGTTTCAAAACGCTAGCCGAAGGCCAAAAAGTGTCGTTCATCTTAGGTGAGGGCAAAAAAGGTCCACAAGCTGAGCAAATCGAAGCACTATAATCTCTTTGCTGTTTGGGCACACTGATGTTTAGTACGCTCGATGACAGTTAGAGTGACGATATGCATAAAATTTTTGTTTATAAAAACAATAAAAATATTGTATCGACTTTAAAAAAAGGCAACCTCTTATCAGGTTGCTTTTTTTATATCATTTTATCTGAAGTAGCGTTTGATTGATTTTCTTAATAATCATCAGTTCATAATAGGTACTGACTCAAGAGTAAATAAGGTTCTATTATGAAATGGGAAACTTGGTTTTCAATTGACTGGCAACAAGCACTAGGTATTTCTTTATCTGCGGTGGGCTTCTATATGGGTTTGATGCTCTGTACCCGATTGATGGGTCTACGTAGTTTCTCCAAGCTGTCAAGCCATGATTTTGCCATGACAGTTGGTATTGGTAGTATATTGGCATCGACTGTATTGGCTGACAAGCCGTCTCTGTTGCAAGGATTGTTTGCAGTTGCCATGTTGTTTTTGATTCAAGGCGTCATTTCAGTCATCAGACGCAAGATTAAACCTCTAAAAGCGCTGATAGACAATCGTGCCATCATACTCATGGCACATGGCGAATACTTCTCAGACAACTTAAAAGAAGCGAATCTTACGACCAGCGATGTTCAAGAAGTGCTGCGCAAAAATGGCATCAAAGCCAAAACTGAAATATTTGCGGTCATTATGGAGACGACAGGAGACATGAGCGTCATCAAAAACAATGATGTAACTCCTGACTGGGCGTTGTTTGATGACATACGTGACAGTGAGTTGTTAATGAGCTCTAGCAAAGACAGCGACATATAGCTGTTGGGTTCTTCGAGACTACTATCAGTTGAACCTTAGGAAATAAATAATAACAAAATATTAAATAAACATACCATTGAGAGTGCTATAAAGAGGAGGGCTCTTAAGGCTATTATCAAAGGAAAATCACCAGATCACGTGTTTATAAACTATTTATTATAGAATAGTGACAAATTTATGACGCATTATTCACGGCGTTGTCTTGACCTTATCTGCAGGCTGACGCAAGATACATAGGTCTGATAAGAACGGTTGGCTTAGCTTTAGCAGATTTTATCCGTAAGAAGTGCAATGCTAATATAATTTCGAATATTGGCGTATTTTTCTTAATTAGTTATACATCTGTTGATATAGTAATAACCTTGAGTAGTATTTTGAACGACGATTTGAACCACAACGAAAATTTGGTTCTTAACTGATATTTTTTAATTCATAACATTAATAAACGAGGAACGTATGAAAGCATTAGTAGCGGTCAAGCGTGTCATTGATTATAACGTAAAAGTACGTGTAAAAGCCGATAACTCTGGCGTTGATCTATCAAACACCAAAATGTCGATTAACCCTTTTGACGAAATCGCAGTAGAAGAAGCCGTTCGTCTAAAAGAAGCTGGCGTCATTGATGAAATCATCGTCGCGTCTATCGGTCCAAAAGAGTCGCAAGAGCAAATTCGTGCAGCCCTAGCATTAGGTGCTGATCGTGGCGTTTTAGTCGTGAGTGACGAAAAACCATATCCACTACAAGTTGCCAAGATTCTAAAAAATATCGCTGAAACAGAAAGCACAGATATTATCTTGTTGGGTAAACAAGCGATTGATGACGACAACAACCAAACGGGTCAGATGCTAGCGGCATTGATGGGTATCGGTCAGGGTACGTTTGCCTCAGAAGTGAAGGTTGAAGGCGACAAAGTCAACGTAACGCGTGAAATCGATGGCGGTCTACAAACAGTTGCCCTTGATTTGCCAGCAGTCATCACAACTGATCTACGTTTGAATGAGCCACGTTATGCGAAACTGCCTAACATCATGAAAGCGAAGAAAAAGCCGCTTGATGAGAAAACGCCAGCAGATTTCGGTGTCGATATGATATCTAAGCAAGAGATTATTAAGGTCGTGCCACCTGCTGAACGTAAAGCTGGTATTACAGTAGGGTCAGTTGATGAGTTGGTTGATAAGCTAAGAAACGAAGCAAAAGTCATTTAATTTTTCAATGATTAGATACTTCGCTACGGCATATCCTGTACAAAGCTAAGAATTTGACTGCTTTATTTATATTAAACGATAGTTGCTCAAAGGGCTTTGTACACAAACAACCGCATGAATAGATAATACGAATAAATAAAGGATTAAAACCATGGCAATTTTGGTATATGCAGAACATGACAATGCCAGTCTAAAAAAGGCAACTTTGAACACCATCGCTGCTGCTAAGCAAATCGGTGATGACATCCATGTATTAGTGGCAGGTAGTGGTGCTCAAGCAGTCGCTGATGAAGCAGCAAAAGCAGAAGGCGTAACGAAAGTACTATTAGCTGACAATGCAGCCTATGAGCATCAACTGGCGGGCAATGTGGCACTATTGGTTGCTGATGTTGCTGGTGATTACAGCCATATCCTAGCAGCTGCGACCACGACTGGTAAAAATTTTATGCCACGCGTTGCAGCGTTACTTGACGTCAGCATGCTGTCAGAAATCTCAGGTGTGGTCGATGCGCAAACGTTTGAGCGTCCTATCTATGCAGGTAATGCAACGGCAACCGTAAAAACGACAGAAGACAAAGTGGTACTAACCGTACGTACGACCGCGTTTGACCCAGTAGCAAGCGAAGGTGGTTCAGCGACTGTTGAAACGATCGATAATGTACAAGAAACTGGCAAAGCTAGCTTCGTGAACGAAGAAATGGCTAAGTCTGATCGTCCAGAATTGACCTCAGCTGGTATCGTGGTTTCTGGTGGTCGTGCCTTGGCAAATGGTGAAAACTTCACCAAATACATTGAGCCATTGGCTGACAAACTAGGCGCAGCTGTTGGTGCGTCACGTGCGGCTGTTGATGCAGGCTATGTACCAAACGATATGCAGGTCGGTCAAACGGGTAAAATCGTTGCACCGCAGCTATATATCGCCGCTGGTATCTCAGGTGCGATTCAGCATTTGGCCGGTATGAAAGACTCTAAAGTCATTGTTGCTATCAACAATGACCCAGAAGCCCCTATCGCTAGCGTTGCTGATTACTTCTTGGAAGCTGATTTGTTCGAAGCACTGCCTGAGCTAACTAGCAAGGTTTAATATATAGTCACAGAACTACTAAACGGCTACGGCGTTACCCTCCTTAGATGTACTACTTGTACAATCTGCAGTCGGTTGCCTTGTATCCGTTTTAGACTTCTTTGACTATATCAGTAGTAGACAGATAATAAAAAACCCACTATTAAATGTGAAC
>NZ_LNDJ01000092.1 GCF_001444505.1 Psychrobacter piscatorii
TGTCCCTATTTTAAAAATGGTGATAAAGATAATATAAATCGCAGACAAACAAGGAAAATAGCTGGTTAATATCGAGATATTGACTAGCTATTTGACGCCGTTTGTCAAAGATTTAGCCATTTTTAGCCCATTTAGTGATAAACGTTTGAATTAGGGACACGCCCTAGCACCTGCTTTGTATTGGATTTTATGACACATAACCTTGAGGCGAGCGCGAACGCTCGCCGAACTCAGTATTTTCAAGTATTTTTGATGGGCGTTAGTGCCTTTATTATGAACACCACAGAATTTGTCCCTGTGGCGCTATTGAGCGATATCGCCCAAGACTTCTCTATTACCACAGCAGAAACGGGCTGGATGTTGACGCTCTATGCTTGGATTGTGGCAGCGATGTCATTGCCGCTGATGCTATTGACCAGTCGATTTGAGCGTAAACGGTTACTCTTAGGGCTGTTTGCCGTCTTTATTGCCAGTCATATGCTATCTGTATTTGCATGGAGTTTTGACGTACTGCTCATTAGCCGAGTTGGGATTGCGCTGTCGCATGCGATATTTTGGTCCATCACAGCAGCAATCGCCATACGTGTGGCACCCGAAGGCAAGAAAGCCATGGCGCTGAGTGTACTCGCGACTGGGACGTCGCTTGCGATGGTACTCGGTGTGCCGTTGGGACGGTTGGTTGGTCAATGGTTTGGTTGGCGCGCGACATTTGGCGGCATTGGTGGCATTGCGCTTGTCGTCTTTATTTTGCAAGCGAGACTATTACCTACCTTACCAAGTATGTTTGAGGGGTCTTTTAGAAAGATTCCAGAACTACTCAAGAACCCTTTACTGGTCTGTCTATATTTGCTTATCTTGCTCGTCTTTACCGCACACTATACGGCCTACTCTTACATAGAACCCTTTATGCGTCAGGTCGGTAATATCAGCGAAAACGCAGCTACTTTTGTGCTACTACTGTTTGGGGCAGCAGGCATTTTGGGCAGTGTGATATTCAGTCGTTGGGGTGATAGATATAACACCCAATTGATGCTGGTATCTACGATATTAATACTTGTCTCTATGCTGACATTGCTGTTTGTCGTGACGTCCGTTTGGGCGCTTAGTGTTAGTGCACTGCTTTGGGGCGCGGCACTCATGCTACTGATTATCTCAATGCAGGCAAAAGTCATCATGGTCGATGTCAATGCACAAGACATGCTGATGGCGATGTTCTCAGGTATTATCAATTTAGGCATTGGTACAGGTGCGCTATTTGGTGGCTATGCAGTGACGCATATCTCGATATCAAGCGTGGGTTATGTCGGCGCGGCTATTGCGAGTATCGCTCTGCTCCTAATGTTATTTATGATAAAACGCTTCCCTGAGTTGAGTCGGCGACTTGGCTAAGTGTAATCTATCTATTGATACCGATGCTTTGTGAATGATTAAAAGTAGTGATGTATGTAATAAAATGGTTAGGTAATAGTACAGCCTTGCAAGGCTTGCTAGATTTCTTTTAAGGATATAGTCGAACCACTATTAAAGTGTTACAGCGTTAGACTCGTTTAGCCTACTACTGTAGTACTTGCACTCGTCTGCTTTGTACCACTTCTAATATTGATTGACTATACAAAAGTTGTAAAAATAAGACAATATTATTTTGATGTTGTAATCAAAATGATTGCTAGCCTTCTAAAAAATAGTTACACTCGATTGACAATCTATTACATTAATGACAAGGATGTCGCTATGCCCCGTAATACCGCTCGCTCCATAGTTGGTCATACTAATCTCAAAACTTTCACTAAAAGCATGCTTGCCATCAGCCTATCTGTAGCTGGTATTTCTCACGCAAATGCTTATGACAGTGTCACCTTTTTTGGCGACAGTTTAACGGATGGCGGATATTTTAGCCCCCTCACTCAAGGTGCGTTTGGGCTTGAAGAGTCAAGTCAATTTACTACTAACCCTGATAATACATGGGCAACGTCATTCGCTGAACAACTAGGTACTACTGCTGTCGCCAATACTTATAATGGTAGTCAGACAGGTAATAATTATGCAATTGGCGGTGCAAGAGCAGGCGTAGATGTCACTGCTTTTGGTATTCCAGTGGCTTCTGCCAATAGCCAAGTTAATAATTATATTGATAATAATCAAGTAGATCCTAATGGACTTTATGTGGTATGGGCAGGGGCAAATGACTTGCTTGCAGCAGCGGACCCTACTAACAATGCCCAAGCTACGATACTTGGAGCAGTAGCTAGCCAAACCAAAACGATTAATGCACTAAAAGACAATGGTGCCAAATATATTTTAGTGCCCAATATTCCTGATATTGGTTTAACTCCAAGAATTATCGCAGCACAGACAGCTGCCGATGCAGCTGTCAAAAAAGCTATTGAAGATGGTGAAAGTGCTGATGTTATTGCTAACATTCCAAATCAAACTATTCAAGCGCAAAGTACTGGCGCTACTAGTCTATATAATCAATTTATGCTTAGTGGCGTAGCAGCTACTGGTGCGAACATCATACCGCTAGATATGTTTAGCTTATTACAACAAATCGCTAGTAATCCTACGGCTTATGGATTTACTAATATGACCACGCCAGCCTGTACTGAAAACTTGGTTACTGATAGCTCACTATTTTGCGGGTCAAGCAATCTAGAAACACCTGATGCCAACGAAACCTACTTTTTCGCTGATGGCATTCACCCGACCGGTCAGGCGCATCAAATGATTGCTGACTATGCAAACGCTGTAGTCACTGCGCCTAGCTTAATCGGTGTGCTGCCACATATTGCAACGACAACCGGACTTGCAACCAATGAGCGCTTACAGTCACACGTCAACCAAATCCAAAGCAGTGAGCAAAAACCTGCTCGTACACTATGGGCTGTCGGTGAAGTCGCCAATCAAGACATTGCAGGGTTTGATGGTGATAATAATACCCAAGTATTACTTGGTGTAGATTTTGCTCATCCTAATTCAGCCAATGCCGTGACAGGCTTATACGGCAACATCACTCAAAAAGACTTTGAAAACTCAGATGTCGGCACAGGTTTGAGTGATATTGATCTGGGAGAAGTTGGTTTTGGTGTCTATCATAGTAATAAGTTTGGTGGTTTACAGATAAATGGTGCTGCAGGATTTGGCAACATGGACGTCGATGTCACACGTTCTGTCACACTTGGCAGCAACCAACAACAGTTCAAGTCAAATGCTGATGGTAAGCGATATTACGCCAATGTGCAGGCAGGCTACCCATTGCAGGTAAGTAATATTGCCGTCACACCTTATATCGGTGCAACAGCGAGCCGCGTAAAAATTGATGGACTCAAAGAAAAAGAGATGTCTGGCATTGCCATGCAGTTCGATGAGCAGAAGTATTCTACGACATACGGCAAGATTGGTCTCAAAGCCAACCATACCTTGATGGAGAACCTCAACTTATTTGGTGATATTCATTATCAAAAGCAGCTGAGTGACAATCGCGAAGCGGTAACAGCACGTTTGAATACGCTATCTAACATTAGTTTTGAGACACCTATGGTCGAAACTGACGATGATAACGTTGCCATGACACTTGGAGTGTCTAGAAACTTTGGTCTATTGAACGCAAATGCTGGTGTCACACATTCACAAGGTGATGACGACGACTCAACCAGTCTATTTATTGGACTTAATGGCGCATTCTAAATAACTATGTAATCTAGCATAACGGTATAGGTGGTAATTTCTCGCCTATACCACTATAAATTCAAAAACCGCCATAACCTACGATGGCTTTTGCTTTATAGCTGTTCTGTCGCAAAACCTCTCAACGATAAAATCTAATATCACAAACTCTCTAAAAATCCACTTTACCGCGTAAGGCTTTGGTTTTGCCGCGCTGGGTTTTTTGATCTACCCGTTTGCGTTTGGCATTCCGACTGGGTTTGGTGGGCCGTCTGGTTTTATTGACATGAGTGGATTTTGTAATAAAGCTTTGTAGCCTTTCAAACGCATCGATTTTATTGCGCTCTTGCGTACGAAACTGCTGCGCTTTGATGATAAGTACGCCTTCTTTGGTGATACGGCTGTCTTTACTGTCCAGCAAACGCTGCTTGTACTCATCGCTCAAACTTGAGGTGTGAATATTAAAACGTAGATGAATGGCAGAGGAGACTTTATTGACATTCTGCCCGCCTGCACCTTGTGCGCGTATGGCACTAATCTCTACCTCATTATCATTGAGGCTAATATGGTTATTGATAAAAATCATAATGTGCTTTTATATACGAGTAGATATGGCTCATGATAAAGCATTATAGATTTGTCTGCTACTTTGCTAATAACCGCTGCCTTTCCAAAAGTTGACGACTGCGCTAAATCACTGGTGCATCGACCATCTCGCCATCTATTTTGAATACTGCCTGCCCGCTCCGCTCATACTCCTCGACTACACGCTGTGCAAATAACAAGGTCTCATCTGTTGGTTGCAATGCTTGTTGGACGACTGCCACTTGTTTGGGGTGAATACACAGCATTCCTGACATGCCCATCTGCGACCACAAATTTACTCGATTACTTAACCCTGACTCATCTTTAAAATCAGGATAAATCGTATCGATGGGCGGCGACAATTGGTGCACTTTTGACGTCAGGATTAATTGATAGCGGATTTGATTGGCAATGATATCAGCAGCAGGCGTTCCTACTTGTACTTGCAGATCATTACACAGATCCAAAAATCCATAACTAAACGCGGCCAACCCGACTGCTTTTGCCATACTGTCGATTTGGTATAGCCCGATGGCACTCTCTATCAAAGCGATTACAGGTAGACCTGTCAGCTGGTGTATGCTTTCGATATCTTCGGCGCGCTCAGCCTTAGCCAATAACACGCCCGCCAAGTTAGGCATTCTCTGACAGAGTACGATGTCTTTGAAAAACTCCTCGCTGCCCGCTTTATTGATACGTAGCCAAATAGGCTGATAAGTTTGCTTTGAATTTTGCTCATCGTAGTAGTTTTTTAACGCGTCTCGAGCCTCCGCTTTGTCTTGTTTGGCAACGGCATCTTCTAAATCCACAATCACAGCATCTGCACCACTAGCAAAGGCTTTTTCTATCCTATCGATGCGAGTCGCTGGCACAAATAGCCATGTTTTATTTTGAGAAATAGTTTTAACTTGATGATTGGTCAATGAGTCCATATTTGACTCCTTTTGGTTATTTAAATTAATTATGCCACGGTATAGCCCATTTTTACTTCGCACTAACCGTCTATTCAATGACAAGGTATGAAGAGTAGCTATGCAATTCATTAAAAATGAAAACAAAAAAACCGCATGAAAATTTATCTCATGCAGTTTTAAACAATTACTTTCTTATCTAACCTATGTCTTATAGATTAGCTAATTAAGCCAGCATACCACCATCGACAACGATAGTCGCGCCTGTGGTATAGCTTGACGCATCCGACACCAGATACAATACAGTACCAGCCATTTCATCAGGTTCCGCCACGCGCCCTAGTGGAATCGAGTGTAGTGCCATTTTTAAGACTTTATCATTGGTCGTCAAGGCTGAGGCAAACTTGGTATCCGTCAGGCCTGGTAATAACGCATTCACACGGATATTAAGTGGACCACATTCTTTGGCAAAGGCCTTGGTCATGCTAATAACTGCCGCTTTAGTGATTGAGTAAATTCCTTGCTTATCACCTGCCACCAGTCCATTGACCGAAGCCGTATTCAATATAACACCGCCACCCTGCTCTTTCATCATTTTGCCAGCGGCTGTTGACATAAAGAAGTAACCACGAATGTTGACCTCCACCGTTTTATCAAAAGCGGCTAAGTCTGTATCTAAAATATGGCCATAATACGGGTTGGCTGCAGCGTTATTGACCAAGATATCAATTTGACCAAACTCACTTTTGATATGCTCAAAAACCGCGTCAATTTGCTCCATATCTCCCACATGACAGGCAAAGGCACTGGCTTTATGACCGTCAGCTTTGATGCTATCAGCGACTGCTTGGCAAGCATCGATTTTGCGGCTAGATACGATAACGTGCGCGCCTCTTGATGCCAATAGACGGGCAATAGACTCACCAATACCACGGCTAGCACCAGTTACTAGAGCAACCTTACCGGTTAAATCAAATAAATCTTTCATCATTATTCCTTATATTTTTATAAACTTTATATTTTCAATAATTTTTGAGCGCTGAATTCATATATCTAAAATCAGATAACTAAACGCAGATAATCGCTGTCATAACTAACAGCGATTATCGAGCACTAATGAACTAAACAAAGAGCGCTCAACGATCACAGTTACGCTAGCATACCACCATCTAAGGTGAAGGCATGACCATTCATAAAGCCGCTTTCATCGCTGGCAAGCCACGCAATCGCACTAGAGATTTCACTGACGTTTCCTAGGCGGCGCAGTGGACTGGCCTTAATCGTTGCTTGCTGTGTACGCTCATCCATCGTTGCCATGGTGTTGCGTACCATTGGCGTATCAATGAAGCTTGGGCATACCGCGTTAAAACGGATATTGGCACGGGCATACTCATGGGCAGCAGATTTAGTCAGACCCATAACCCCATGTTTAGCTGCACTGTAGGCTGAAATCATAGGCGCTGAACGAAGACCAGCAATAGAGGCGACGTTGATCACATGACCACCGCCATTAGGCAGCATACAATTGACCGCAGCACGCATACAGTGCCACACACCTTTTAAATTCACGGCGATATTACGATCAAAATCATCATCGCTTAGCTCATGCATGGGCGAAGGCTTGTGGTCGATACCCGCGTTATTGACCACCACATCTAGGCCACCAAGCGTTTCTACTGCAAAGTCAAACAACGTACGCACTTCATCACCACTGGTCACGTCTACTTTTTTGAAGACGATACTGTTGCCAGCATCTCGGCCTTGCTGGGCAACAGACTCACCCATCTCTTCTGCCATATCACCGATCACGACCTTAGCGCCGCGACTGGCCAGCAGCAGCGCGCTTGCCGCACCGATGCCTGATGCGCCGCCTGTGATCAAAATACGCTTACCCGTTACATCTGATGCAATTCCGTTTGTATTCAGTGTCATGAGTTATTCCTTTACTTTAAGTACCAGTTTGCCGAAGTTTTCACCGTTAAAGAGCATCATAAGCGTATCAGGGAATGTCTCAATCCCCTCAACGATATGATCTTTTACTTTGATGTCGCCTGACTGAATCCAGCCTGCAATCTCTTTCATGGCGATTGGATATTCTTTGATATTATCAAACACCACAATGCCTTCCATGCGAGCACGATTGACCAATAATGATAAATAGTTCGAAGGACCTTTTACCTCTGAAGTGTTATTATACTGACTAATCGCACCACAAATAACGATACGCGCATGCAGGTTTATTTGAGTAAGCACGTCATTTAAGATATCACCGCCTACGTTGTCAAAGTACACATCGACACCGTCTGGGCAGGTTTTCTTTAGTGCTTTTTTCACATCTTCGTTTTTGTAATCAATCGTCGCATCAAACCCAAGCTCATCGACCAAGAATTTGCATTTCTCAGCGCCGCCTGCGATACCGACAACGCGGCAGCCTTTAATTTTGGCAATCTGACCGACCAAGCTACCAACGGCACCAGCAGCTCCTGATACTACTACCGTCTCACCAGCTTTTGGCTGACCCGTTTTTAGGAGACCGAAATACCCTGTCATCCCCGGCATACCGAGGACGCCTAAGTAATAAGACAATGGCGCCAGTTTCGGATCAACTTTATGCAGACCTGTACCATCGCTGACCGCATATGACTGCACGCCGTCGTGACCTGCGACATAGTCACCTACTGCAAATTTCTCATGCTTACTTTCAATCACTTCACCCACGGTACCGGCGCGCATAACCTCACCAATTTGTAGTGGTGCGATATAAGATTTGGCATCGTTCAACCAACCCCGCATCGCCGGATCGATAGAGATGTATTCAACCTTAATCAGCAACTGACCATCAGTAATCGTCGGTATTTCTGTCTCGGTATAATCCCAAGTCTCAGCGCTTGGCTCGCCTACAGGTCTTGCTTTTAGGCGCCATTGTTTGTTTATCGTTGTCATGTCTCTTTCCTTAGAGTTGTTCTTAGAACCAGTCCGCTTGCATATCAGTGCAAACCGAGTTGGTGTTGGTTAATAATTCGATGTCGCGTTTAACTAATGGTAGTTCCCAATCGATGAAGTATTTGGCCGCTTGTATCTTGCCTTTATAAAAATTCTGCTGCTCGACATCTTGCGTCGTACTTAGTAGCTGCTCGGCTTTACTGGCTTGGCGAATCCAAATCCAGCTCAGTACAATTGAGGCAAAAATATTCATTAATGCTTGAGCATTACCAGTCAATGTCAGCGCTTCTTCTGTCTGCAACACTTTGCCCAAATGCACGAGCACTTCATGCAGCTGACCCATATAAGGCATCAGCTTGCCTGCAAGCTGGGCGCTCTCTGGTGTAGTGATATTTTCTAGATCCTGTGTGATTTCACGCTTTAGGATTTGAATGCCCAGACCACCTTTTTGCCACAACTTACGAAATGACAAATCCAATGCCTGCACACCATTTGTGCCTTCATGGATAGGATTTAGGCGATTGTCACGCCAAAACTGCTCGGCTTGATACTCACGTGTATAACCTGCACCGCCCAATACTTGAATACCCAAATCATTTGCTTTTGGCCCATATTCAGACGGCCATGCTTTTAGTACGGGCGTTAGCAGATCTAACAATTCTGTTAGCTCGTTTTTTAAGGTTTCATCTTCACAAGTATTGATACGGTCAATCAAGTTTGAACCATATAGACATAATGAGATACCACCCTCAGAGTAGGCTTTTTGCGCCAATAGCATGCGCTTTACGTCACCATGATTGATAATAGCGGTTGCCGCATCTTCAGGTTTATTATTCGGGGCGATTCTGCCTTGCGTTCTGTCTTTGGCATAATCGAGTGAGTACTGATAACCGCGATAACCAATCATAGAAGCACCAAAACCAACTGCAATACGTGCCTCGTTCATCATCTTGAACATATAGCGCAAGCCAAAATGCTCTTCGCCGATTAAATAACCATGACAATCGCCTTCGTCACCGAAGCTCAATGCTGTAGAAGTTGCACCTCTATAACCAAGCTTATGAATGAGTCCAGTCAAATGTACGTCATTGCGCTCGCTAACAGACAAGTCATCGTTCAAGCGATACTTAGGCACGGCAAATAAAGAGATGCCTTTTACGCCACCTGGTCCACCTGGCACTTTGGCCAATACCAAATGTACGATATTATCAGACAGCTCGTGGTCACCTGCTGAGATATAAATCTTGCTACCTTTGACGCGGTACGAGCCATCGTCTTGTTTTACGGCGATGGTTTTGATATCGGCAAGCGATGAACCTGCATGCGGCTCTGTTAAAGCCATAGTGCCAGTAAATTCACCTGTCAGCATACGCGGCATAAAGGCTGCTTTGATATCATCACTAGCAAAATGAGAGATGACGTTGATTGCCGCAGTGGTCAGAAATGGATAGGCAGTCGTTGATGGATTGGCTGCCATAAAGTAGCCTGCCACAGCAGTCATAACCGTTTCAGGTAACTGCATGCCGCCGTCTTCAAAACTATAACGACCTGCAATAAAGCCAGACTCACGGAACGCATCAAAAGCGACTTTTACATCATTTATCATGCTGACTTTTTTACCATCGAACTGCGGCTCGTTTTTATCCGCAATATGGTTATGCGGTAGAAATAAATCAGTCGCAATCTTATTTGCTGTCTCTAGCACAGCATCAAATGTCTCACGGCTATGCTCTGAAAACTTTGCGTGCTCGGTGAGTGTTTCCGTGCCTAGTACATCATACAATTGGAAAGGTAATTCAAAATCGTTTAAGAGGGTATCTGCGGCCATAGTATTCTCGTTAACTGATTAAATGTGGTTATCAACTGATATTAGTCTAATTTGACACCTGTCCGTATTGTCATTTATGACATAATTATGGTCAAATAAGACATAAACAGAGTATCTAACTGGTTAAAATCAACCAAATAATGGCTATTTTGGTCAGCACAGCAAAGGAAACGAGTGACTTATGCCCTATTTCAAACCCTTTAAAATGATCATTCTCGGCTTCGATGGTGTGCTTGGCAGTGTACTCTCTGGAGCGTTGGACTTGTTTTCATTCACGGGGGTCAGCTGGCAGCGCTTCTCGAATGAGTCTGTAGAGCCACGATTTAATGTGCAAATCGCAAGCTTGGGTGGCGGTGATATTAGGTGCAGTAATCGCTTAATCATGCAAGCCCACTGTGATATCCGAGACGTGACAGAATGTGATTTATTGCTTGTGCCCACTATTGGCGACTCTATTGATAAGGTGTTGAAGCAAAACAGTGAGCTACTGCCGCACCTAGTACGGCTTGCGAATACCAAAGCCGATATAGCAAGCAACTGTAGCGGTGCATTTTTTTTGGCAAAGGCAGGATTGTTAGATCATAAGATAGCCACCACACACTGGGGCTATGCTAATAAGTTTAAGGCAGATTTTCCATTGGTGGACCTACAAGAGAATCAGTTTGTGACCCATTCAAGAAGCGAGTCCACAAATCAGTCGGGCAATATATTTTGTGCAGCTGGCGGCAGCGCCTTTTATGATTTGGGGCTATTATTGATTGAGCGGTACTGCGGACGTGAGATCTCTACACAAGTAGCAAAAACCCAAATCATTGATAGCAAAAGAGGCAGTCAGAATAGCTATACCAATGTGACCCTGCACAAGCCACATTCCGACCATTTGATTAAACAAGTCCAAGAATATATCGAAGAGAACTTTCAACATTCTTTGCAGGTCAGTAGTTTAGCCGCTATGGTAAATATTACCCCGCGCACTTTAAATAGACGTTTCCAGTCCTGCGTAGCAATGCGACCGATTGAGTATATTCAGGCCGTTAGAATTGAACAAGCCAAACGCTTACTTGAATTAGGCGATGTATCAATAAAGTCGCTTGCCGATAAAGTAGGTTATGATGATATCTCTTCATTCACGCGTCTATTTAAACGTGCGACAGAGCTGACGCCTAAAGAATATCAAGATAAGTTTTCGCGGTTGGCTATTTAAAAAGGACCGTGATTAGCGTTTAAGCAGTCTGCCATAAGCCTTCCACTTGGATGGCATCAGCCTTGATGGTTGGGTAATCGTTAAATACCAACTGATAGCCGCCATTTACATTAAGACTCAGCTGGCAAGTCACTCCCAGCGGAAAACTGTATTTTCTGCCGATATGACCAAATCGCATGCCACTATAAATTGGTAATCCAGTCAGCTTATGTAATTGACGAATCACTGTGGCAACATCATAACGCTTGTCATAGCTGTCCTCGCCTGAACCAGACAACGCCCCAAACACAATCGCTTGTTGACCTTTAAACACACCCGCTAAATACAAATCATACAGCATACGCTCAATACGGTACGCCTGCTCGCCCACATCCTCTAAAAACACAATACCGCCCTCAATGCGCGGTAAATACTCGCTACCTGCCAGCGCAGAGACCACACTCAAGTTACCACCCCAAATCGTACCAGTGAGCACTTTGGGCTCGCCCTCTGTCAATATGGTCGGTAGTTGCTGACTGGTTAGAGCAGCATCTTGTATGGTGATCGTTAAATTAGAATCCGTTAAGGCTTTGGCGAACTGACGACAGCTGACCTTATCAGGCGCAGTTTTGCCAAACTCGCTATAGAGCATCGGTGCCGCAAGCGAACTCATCGCCCCTTTCGCCAATAGCGCACATTGGATCGCAGTCACATCACTGAACCCTGCGAGTATCGTGCCGCGCTCCTTCATAATACGCCCCAGCGTCAACCAATCAACCATAGGCAATATGCGCATGGCACCGTAACCACCGCGCACACCTAGCAGCAGCTTTGGCGCGGCTATTGCCCCAGTGGCAAGATTTTGAAAATCGCTAGCACGCTGTGAATCCGTTCCCGCAAAGCGTAAATACTGACGATTGGTAATAGCAGGATTCTCTACTTTAAACCCAGCACAAGCCATACGATCTAATGCCAACTGATTGCGCTCATCACTGCCGCCCACATTGGAGCTGGCAAACAGTCTGGTCTCAATCGTGGGCGTAGTGCAGCTTGTTATTAGAGAAGTTTGCGCTGAGCGCTCATCCAACAATGCAGTCGGCAGATCGTCTTTGGTCAGCTGCGAGCTATTATCTGCCTCAATGAGGCTGGCAGCCAATGCGTGAGGAATACTTTGCGCTGCTAATGCCGCAGCACCTGCGCCAACACCTATTCGGCGCAAAAACTGTCGACGGTTTAGGCCAACATTAAGCTCATCAGCTAGGTTTGACTGTAGGTTTTTATCTTCTATTGATTGCTGGATGGACGGTATTTTTAAACCCATACGTTGTTACTACCTATACATTTTTGTTTTTATGATTTATACATTGTCATCTTTTGCAGTAGCGCACATCACAAATGACGCCGTCATACTCAAACATTGTAACGCATCTTGCCAGCAGTCAAGTTACCCAAGCCTTTACCTATATTTACTTTTTCGCTACCGAGACATACAACATGGGGCGAGTATGTTTGTTACTGTAGATACAAATTCATCGCACAAAAATAAAGGCAACAATTATGTTTACCAAGAAAAATGATAAAGAAAAAACACTCGTTTCTAATTTGAAATACTTGATTGGAAAAGAAGACAAACTTAAAGAAAAGCTAGAGGACAATAGTTATCTTGAACCTTTTAGCGATGATTTGATGCTATTTATGAGTCTAATCAAAGACTACTATAAAGGTGACTATCGTAAGATTCCTTTTAGAACCCTCTCAGCTGGCGTGGTTGGGGCAATATACACACTAAACCCTATTGACCTTGTTCCAGACTCTATTCCGTTTATCGGTTATATCGATGATGCGCTTGTACTCAAGTTCTGCCTAAAACAGGCAAGAAAAGATTTGCAAAAATACAAGTCGTGGAAACAACAACAATCAGACACCAAAAGCACATCGGAAAATGACAAACACACGGACAAGATCAGTCATGATAAAAGCAGCACTGATGATGAAGATGACAATGAAACCAGTACTGATCTCAAAAAAGCATCATAATTGCTCATGCCTTAAGTGCTAACATCACTGTAATATAAAAAAAGCCACAACCATCATACTGGTTGTGGCTTTTGCTATTTGAATCAACCTCACATCAATAATTAATCAGGCACATCATAGCTTGCTTTTTCTGGATTGAGGCCAAACGAATACACAAAGGTTGCTACGAGGCTGTTGACAATAATAAATGGTAAGTCAATCGCCACATGACCAAGCGCATAGCGACCAATCAACCACGAAACAATCAGCATAACGATAAAAAACCCACCCAAGAACGCCAAAATAGCAGGATGCTTGAGATTATAAGGTTGGTCAGTCTTCGGCTGCTTTTCTAATACATACGTTCTTATCGCCCAACCCGCGGCATAAGAAAACCCACCTAACACGACATAACTAAAAAAATTCATATAGCTTGACTCTACTGATTTAAAGGCTTGTAGCAAGATCGTTTTGGGCAAATACGATTGATCATCAACGATATTTATGCTACTTATGAGCAATACTTATCTAACTACTCTCATTCACATTATCGATAATGATGTTGGCGTGTGGATTGGCCAATATATCGGTATTGACGTCGTCACACTCTACTTGGTAGATGGTGTTAGCACCTCGGTAAATATAAGACAGATACTCACTGTCTAAGAGTGGGTCGATATTGGCATAGGCAGGCTTGACATGCGCCAATACTAGCACTCGATCAGGACGTCCAATGACCGCATCGACATTATCTGGATCAATAGAGAAAAACTGCGGTATATCACTATTTTTAATCACTTCTAACGCTTCAGGCTCATCCCACACACGCTTAGCACTTGCAGGCTCTTTCATCTGCATCACCCAAGCGCCTTCTTGTTGGCTAACCTTTATTTGCGCAGGCTCATCTTGACTCACCGTATAACAACCTGCAAAGACAGATAAATCTGCTGCAACTTCGGTATCTGCTTGAGTGCTACTGTTATCACTACAGCCACTCAAAAGGAGCACTGTGCTGGCCGTAGCACTGAGCATCAGATACGTCAGTCGCTTATAAAAAATACTTGAGCATAAAGACATAATAAAGCTATCCTGCGGTCATGTATGGGAGACTTGCACTGAGCGCGTTGTCATAAGGAAACTATCAAATAGCTATCTACAAATATTTTCTGTGGATACTATTGTGACAAATGTAACAAAGACAGCGCGCTGGTATTAGATTCTTTAAAAGCATTTTCGCTAAAAAATAGACGTTTTTTAGCGAGCCAAGCTATTTTAACAGAAAACGATCAGGTTACTATTGTGTTATGCATTGCCATCGCTGGTTTTATGATTTTGTGCGTCACGACCACCCATATTTACGATAGATTTGTTATACTCACAGCGGCACTAGCATTGTTCAATTAGCATGAGCGTGATGCTCTAATACTACTTTTATACTTACTATTTATCAGGTTTATACATCTCTATGTCAGACAACCGTAACGCCATGCCACACTCTAACACAAGCAACGCAACTGATCCGCTAGCCGCCAAGAAAAACACAACGGTAGCGTACACTGATGGTGCCTGCAAAGGTAATCCCGGCGCTGGCGGTTGGGGCGCGCACCTTATATTTAGCGATGGTAGCACGCAGGATTTATATGGCGGTGATACGGAAACCACCAATAATCGCATGGAGCTCATGGGTGCGATACAGGCCCTAACACATAGCTCACATGAGCAAAAACTTGAGATTTGGACAGACTCCAGCTACGTCCAAAAAGGCATCACCGAATGGATTGAAGGCTGGAAGAAAAAAGGCTGGAAAACAGCGAGTAAAAAGCCCGTCGCCAATCAAGACCTTTGGCAACAATTGGATAAGCTATGTCAACAGCGTGATGTTGGTTGGCACTGGGTTAAGGGTCACGCTGGACATGCCGGTAATGAAAAAGCAGACGAACTGGCAAACTTAGGGGTTACGTCAAACAGTGGTCACTCCTCTATGATAGAAGAATCTGTGGCACAAAAACCTGTGATAAACGAATCAGACGCCCCTAAAAAAAAAGACCGCATAGCGACTGATAAAAAACCTGTCACCAATGATGATTGGCTAAAGTTCGACCCATTGGGTCTAGATATGGTAGATGACGAGTTTGACGATGTATCAGAAGATGAGTTACGAATCAATGACAGTCATTCTCATCATGAAAAACGTATGATACCTGATGATACTCTGATAGCGCCTGACTACGATCAATACCACGCACCCAAAATGATGAGTAATAAAGCCATGCCAGAAGCCCAAGTACCCATGAATGATACCGACATGACTAGTGATATCCCACCTATAGATACTGATACACCCAAGTTTGATGGGGATACTAGCCGTGCCAATCCTCATTTCAAACCGCTATTGCCAAAACCGATACATCGTCATGAAGCAAATCGTCAGCTCATCATGGATACAGAGACCACAGGGCTTGATGCGCTAAAAGGTGACCGTGTCATTGAGGTCGGTATTGTTGAGATGGTTGGGCGTAAATTTACTGGTGAAAAACTACATGTCTATATCAATCCGCAGCGTGGCATGGATGATGAAGTTATTCGTATTCATGGTATCTCTGAGGCATTTTTGGCGGACAAGCCTACCTTTGATCAAGTTGCCCAGTCATTATACGACTTTATGGATGGTGCTGAGATTATCGCTCACAACGCCACCTTTGATATGAACTTCTTAAACATGGAGTTTGCTAAGGTCGGTCTCAATGACTTTGCTGAGCGCGTACAAGTAACTGATTCACTAGTCATGGCAAAACAGCAGTATCCAGGACAAAAGAACACGTTGGACGCCCTCGTACGTCGTCTAGACGTTGGTAAGCAAGACCGTACTTTTCACGGCGCCTTACTTGATTCAGAGATTTTAGCCGAAGTTTACTTGGCGATGACTGGCGGTCAAGTGACGCTTGCCATTGAAGAAGACGCACCCACAGAGGGCGGGCAAACTGCCCATACCAGTTTTGCCAATTTGGCCAATTTATTGCTAGCATCGACGTCAGATGAGACCACCAATCAAAGCTGGTACGCTTCTCTTGCAGAGGACTACCCTGAGCTAAAAGCCAATATGTAGTCGCTACATCAAGCCTGAATTACACCAACATTTGTACAATATAGCCTTGATTATTATCATATAAAACGTTAAAACATCATTAACCAATATTTTTACTACCCCATTGATACCATCGTCATTCTCATCAGTACATTATGGAAAAATACTTATGGACCAGTCTGCGCAAATGAAGTTAACCGCCCCCACGCTTAGTGTTACTGATTTCAACCTACCGTCACTCCACTTATTGCATGATGAGATTATCGCAACGCTCAAAGATACTGAGATTCATCTGAGCGAGTTCAATGACGATAGTAGCCAAGCACCTTTATTGTCAGATTCTATTAGCGTTTTAAAGCAGCTGTCTTGTATTTTTAAACTGATTTCTCTTGTTGGTGCAGAAGTGTTAAACAATGCGATCGTTGACGGTCTACAGCGCCTTTATGACAACGGCGACAACAATGACACGGCTCTCATCATGGATTTATCAGAAGCCATTATGACTTTAGATCGCTATGTCGAGTTTGTATTATTGACTGAGTCGGTAGAGCCTACTTTGTTATTGCCAGTGGTTAACAAGCTCAATGCGCATGGACAAAAACCACCAATGACGATCGAGGACTTTTCTACTTTTGGGAGCAGTAGCGTCATCATTGCCAACCCTGAAAAAAACTTCGAACCACTAAGCACACTTAACCTAGACACAGAGCTGCTAACTTACGCCTATCGTAGCGGTCTTGGCGTTGCCCTACTCAACCAAGATGGCAATATTGACTCAAACGATCAGCAAAAACTCGATGCCATGAGTGCTGCCTGTGCGTTGATCGCAGCAAATACCAACAGTCTGTTTTGGCAGGCAGCGACTACTGCCGTGACTGATATCGCAGCGGTCTTGCCATTGAACTTGAGCCAAAAGCACACGCTAATTTATTTAGAGCAGCAATTTCAAAGCTACCTACCAGTGATGGACACGCGTTTTGCAGACTTGGTCAATTTTGCCTGTCAGCGTGATACGGTTGAGGCGCAGCAGCTTCGTGAGCAGTATGCAAGCAACCATCTAGAAGGCGATCAGCTTGAGGAAATGAAGCGTTTCTTGTTTGGTCCCAATCGCGCACTCACCGATACACTAAATGACATTATTCAGTCTCAAATCAATAATATTAAAGAAAATGTCGACAGCTATGCACGCGGCGACTCCATCAATCCTGTTGATATGAAAACTGCCCAGATTATCGAAGAGTTGACTGAACTGAGCTCAGCACTGCGCCTGCTAGGATTGTCCAATGCAGCTGATAGTCTTATCACAGCGGCCGGTGCGGTCAGCCATTGGCAGGCGCCTTCGCCGGATGATTTTGATCACTTATTACTGGCATTGATGCATGCAGAGAATGCTACAATTGCAATGGCAGAGATGCATACCCCAGGGGCGATCTACTTACCACTGAATAATCAGCATATCTCATTGCATCAGCTCAATACATCATACGATACCCTCATACAAGAAAGCCGTACCGCCATTGCAAGTGCCGAGCAAGCAATTAACGACTATTTGGCAGAGCCTGAACGCGACATGCTTAATATTCAGAATATACCGGGAATGATGCGCCAAGTGGCAGGTGCATTGCGCTTTTTACATTTGCCAACACCCGCCAGCATGCTTGGTCAATTAGCCATTTATATCGAAAAGCGCATAGAGAGTGGACGACGTATCGAAGACGATACACTGGCTTATATTGCTGATGTTATTATGGCGGTTGATCATCATCTGGATGGTTTTGAGAACAATCGTCCTGTCAGTAAACAAGCGCTTGACGTTGGCCAGCAAAGCTTAAGTCATCTACTTGCTGCTTAGTACTGCTTGCACAGGTTTTATCGTCGCCATTTTGTCATTTTGCGGCGATAAAACTTAATCAGAATACTTCACGTTAAATAAGTCTGTATCTAAATCGATACGGATTTGCTTCAAACTGTTTGGAATCTTTTATGGCCCATGCTTTTATATTGAGTGATGACACTGTTTTATGCCGTCAAATGCCAGATGGTTGGTGGCCATTACAAATCCAACTACCACAGAGTAGTACTGGTTCAGACGAGCAAGCTTATCGGCTCGGTCACGTGACGCTACATGAGAGTCTATCGGCAAATCACTGGCAATCTGATGATAATAATATGGATAGCCTTTCATCTGATTTGATCAATGAAAACACTGCCCAAACCTTCACTGCGCCGTCCACCACTGCCATGACTTATGATTACGCAGTCGCTCATAACGTGACGCTGCCTATCATCGCCGAAAGCAGTACTGATACCTTTGTCCCTTATCGACAGCTGATAAATAACATACCTGTTGCCCTATCTGACCAGATCAGTCAAGCGATACAGCTGCTACGATGGCAAGCAGATACGCAGTTCTGTAGTCGCTGTGCCAGTCCTACCGTACATGCTGACCAAGGCGAGCGCGCCATGGTTTGTCCAGTATGCCAGCTGCGCCAGTATCCTCGCGTCCAGCCATGTGTGATTACGGCGATTACCCGCCCAAACCCAGTAACAGATGAAATGCAAATCTTACTCGCGCACCACCATCGACATGGACAGCAAAAACTGCCGCCCATGTATGGTTTGATCGCTGGGTTTGTCGAGGTGGGTGAGAACCTTGAGCATGCAGTGGTACGTGAAGTGGCAGAAGAGGTCAATATCAGCGTATCAGATATTCGTTATGTGAGTAGCCAGCCTTGGCCATTTCCCTCCAATTTGATGCTTGGGTTCCGTGCCTCTTATGCCAGTGGCGATATTATTATTCAAGAAGACGAACTGGCGCATGCTGATTTTTTTGATCTCTCTAACCTGCCAAAGATTCCACCAAAGGGCAGTATCGCTCGAGAATTGATCGATCAGATTGCCAAAGAACAAGGCATTTTATTATAGAATAAAATGACACTGACACTGGCAGCTCATTTTAGCGGCTAATGTCAGTACCTACTGCGTCTCACTTAGACATTATGGACGGTCAGACGCTGATATTGCCATTTGACGAGTCTGGGTATCAATAGCCCTGCAATCACAATCGCCATACCTAATAATTGCAAAGCGGTCACTTGCTGACCGTAAGCAAAGGCCGTGAGCGCAGCAAACACTGGCACAAAATTAAAGAATAACGACGCATTAGCAGCGCCCAACTGCTTGACGCCAGAGATCCACAATAGATAACCCCCAACCGTGCCGAAGACGCCAATAAATATCAAGTCGCCAAAGACACTGCGACTGATGGCTAAGCTTTCTTGCAATGGATGTACCTCTGCACTAAATAACACCATGAGCGATATCACCCCAAGACCTGACAGCATACCGACCAAGGTATAAGGAATCATCGGCATCCAGCGGCTGATACCTTGAGTCAGATAAGTATAGAGACTCCAGCACAGCATACCTAAAAAAATCATTTGATCGCCATGGTTAAATTCAAACCCTAGCAGTTTGGCAAATGCGCCATCGGTCAGTACCAGCAGTACGCCAGAGAGACAAACCACCAAACTAAACAGCGCGCCTTTGGTAGGAAACTGGCGCTGCGCTATAGAACCAATCAAAGAAGTCACCAGCGGGCTAAGCGCCATAATCAACGCACCATTGTTAGCATTGGTCTGTTCAAGCCCAGTAAACAGCCCCAAGTTTAAGCCACCAACACCAATGATGGATACACCAATCGCCCACGCCCATTGTTTGGGTGTGAGATTAGGGATTGGCATGTGCTTATATTTTGTATAAAGATACAGACACACCGAGGCAATGCTAAAACGCCACATGACTAAGGTTAATGCATTTACTTCACTCAAGGCATGCTTGCCGACAGGAAAACTTGCGCCCCAGAGAAACGTACACAGTAATAAAT
>NZ_LNDJ01000093.1 GCF_001444505.1 Psychrobacter piscatorii
GTTGTGTTAAGAATGGGGTATTTACAATGAGGTAATTCCGCTTATGGAACATTTAGCAGGCCTAACAAGACCATAAGTTGACCTCCCTGCGCTACACTCCAGCCGGTAAATTATGGCAGCGTTGATATCACTACCACTTGTCAAGTTGAATACACTGATGACTATCTAACTTTTAAGCCATAATTACTTTAGTTTGAATTAAAGTGAGTTAATGCATAGACTGAAGCAAGTAATGTTGTCTTCAGTCTATGTTCGTAGTTCGATTACACTTACTCTATCGGAGACGGCTTACCGTGCGGGTTTGAGCGCAGATATTGTTTGGGCGCTTTGACGGTTGCGCCAAGCTCGGCCGCCGCGTGCCACGGCCAGTGCGGGTCGTAGAGGATGCCGCGTGCCAATGCAACCGCGTCCGCTTGCTGCTCGGTGATGATGCTTTCTGCCTGCTCGGCCTCGGTGATTAGGCCCACGGCAATGACAGGTATATTGACCGCTTCTTTTATCGCGGCAGCAAAAGGCACTTGATAGCTCACTTCCACAGGGATTTGCTGCTCTGGGCTCAGTCCTGCGGTGCTCACATGGATATAATCACAGCCTAATGCTTCTAGGGCTTTAGCCAGCTCGATCGTTTGGGTAAGGTCCCAGCCGCCTTCGACCCAATCGGTTGCAGAAACCCGCACGCCCACTGGCTTGTCACTTGAAAACTCAGCCCGAACCGCTGTAAACACCTCAAGTAACAAGCGCATTCTGTTTTCAAGACTGCCGCCGTATTGATCATCACGTTGATTAGAAAGCGGCGATAAAAACTGATGCAATAGATAGCCGTGCGCACCATGCAGCTCAATTAAGTCAAGACCCAGCGCATCGGCACGTCTTGCCGCATTCACAAAATCACTGATGAGTGTATCAATGTCATTTTGATCCATTGCTGTGGGTACAGTAGAGTTTTCGTCATACGCCAGCGCTGATGGTGCCACCGTTTGCCAGCCATTTACCTCATCAGGGGCAATCGAGCCGTCGCCGTCCCATGGTTTTTTGGTTGACGCTTTACGCCCAGCATGGGCCAACTGGACGCCTATCGGCATCGGGCTGTACTGTCTGATTGCCGTTAGTGTTTTATCCAGTGCCGCTTGCGTCCTGTCATCCCATAGTCCCAAATCAGCATAGCTGATGCGTCCTTGCGGATTGACCGATGTCGCTTCCAAAATAAGTAGCCCTGCACCGCTCAAACTCATCTGACCGATATGAATCGTATGCCAATCGCTTGCCGCGCCATTGTTGGCAGAGTATTGGCACATAGGAGCAATGATAATACGGTTATCTAATGTGAGTTGCCCAAGTTGCAAAGGCGAAAAAAGCTGGCTCATGGTAAATCCTTAAAAAAACGCGCCTCGCTTAAAGGCATGGAAAATAACAGGAAAAATCGATATAAATGGTTTATATAATTAGCGCTTGAATACATGATGGGGATGATTCGTTATTTTTATAGGGTACATTTAAGTGACGCTAGCTGATGTATAGATTACTCTCAATCATGTTTTTCATATGCAGCAGGCGAGGGGCGATGTCTTCTTCTAGCTTGGTGCGACTCAGGATAAAACTTGGCGCGCCGCAGTTAAACGTGAGCAAACCTTCCGTCGGGTGCATCAGCGCAATGGCAACCGCATTGACATCTTTTTGCCATTCACTGATAGAAAAACAATAGCCGTAATCTTCATAATCTTGAAAGGCTTTGTCTAGCCCTCGTCTGATCTTTAGCCAATCATCCTTGTACTTATTGCGAATCGCATTTAGGATAAATTCTTGCTCAGCAGGCGGCATGCTGGCGAGGCAAGCGCGTCCCATCGAGCTTAAATGAATGGGGAGATATGAGCCGATGTTGCGCTGCATGGTCGTGCTACCAGCGCCCTGTACCACATTGAGATAGACCATCATCAACCGATCGCGCGTCGCCATAGCCACCGCACTATTGGCATAATCTGCCAGCTCTTCCATATAAGGGGTCGCGAGATTGTTGATGGAGATGTTGGTCATCATGGTATAGCCAAACCCAAGCACGCCGGTTGAGAGCTGATACTTACTGCTCGTAGTAGACTGTTTGAGATAGCCTAATTTGACCAGGGTATAGGTGAGGCGAGTGATGGTACCCTTAGGAATCCCTGTCAGTTGACTCAGCTCTTGATTGCCCAGATAAGGTCGCTTCGGGGTAAAACAGCGCAGTAGCTCAAGACCACGAGCCAACGCGGTGACAAACTGTCTGTCGTTTTTGTCCCGCATTTCTGCAATGGGTTCTAACAACTCCATATGCATCTCATTATTAGGGTCGTCATTGGCAAGGGTGTCGTTCGTCATAGGCGGTCTATTATCCCAATTCAGTCCATACAAGCATAGTAAAATTATAACTACCTAGCGTCACCGTGAGCCAGTATTGCTCTATAGAACAAGTGTTTAGCAAATACTCATTATAGGCTTTATCACTGACTCACAGTCACATGCCAAAGGCAGTTTATCTCGTTCATTATACTATATTACCGTACATTTATATTCTCAGCATAGCATGATGTGGGTAGATTGTTTCGCTATGCGGTATGAACGGTCGTAATATAGGGAGTCAACGGCGTTATAAAAGATCTTATGAGGCCTCTTGTGGATCATACTGCTTTTCTTTGATAAACAAAGTTGGGATCAGACCACATAAGAAGTAAGCACCTGCCATCAGCAGCAGACCTGCACCGATGGAGTTATGCATGGCCATATAGCCAATAGCGACAGGGGCAATCACAGAGCCAAGTCGTCCGATATTAAAGGCACCGCCAATGGCTGTCCCTCGAATAGCTGTTGGGAAGCTTTCGGTCAGATAGGTGGCGTTGATGGCATAAGGAATCCCATATAAGAAGCCAAAAGTAATCATTAACCAGCCAATATTCTCTGGGGTGTGCGTGTATACCAAAATAGGGATAAACAGTGCAGTACCCATGGTACCAAAGGCAAAGACGATCTTGCGGCCGATTTTATCTGCCATAAATCCTGCCACTACTTTGGCAAACATCATGGTCAAGTAAGTGCCCGCCATATATAGCGCCATCTCTTTAAACTTAATTCCAAGCTCGGTCTCTAAATAAGACGGCAACCAGTTGCTTACCCCAAAATACCCAAACAGTAACAACCCTGAGCTCATCGACCACAATATAAACATGATGCGATGTTTGGGATTTTCAAAGATAGCCTTGTAAGGGTTTTCCGCTTTTTTGGTTGTGTCTTTTTGGCCGCTTAATTTGCGCGCACGCGCCTCTTTCCAAGATTGTGGCTCAGGTACTAAGAAGTACATGGAGGTGGCTAGCAGCAGTGGTAAAAACGTCAATAAATATAAGGTGCGCCAGCCATAGCTAGGGATGATCCATGCTGAAACGCTGGTAATCACCAAAGATCCGAGCGTAAACCCTGTCATGAGCGCGGCAAGTACCGTGGTTCGATGCTTCGTCGGCACCATCTCAGACATCAACGTGTTGGTGGCGATATATAAGCTGCCAAGCCCTAAGCAAGCAATAAATCGTAGTGCCACAAACTGCTCATAGCTCTGCACAAGCCCACTAAAACCAGATAGGATAGAAAACATCCCAGTCGCCAGAACGATCACGCGTACCCGTCCAAAGCGGTCACAGGCCCAGCCACCAAAAACCCCGCCAATAGCCATGCCAAACAATGACCAGCTGCCCAGCGCGCCAGCTTGTACATTGGTCAATCCAAATTCCTGCTTGAGACTAGAGAGGGTAAAAGCAAGAATACCGATGTCAGCGCCATCACATAGCAATACCAAAAAACAAAAAACAAAGGCCAGCTTCCAAGGCTGTTTTTGGACCGCGCTTGCGCTTGGGTCTGACGTTATAGCGACACTTTTCACAATGTATATCCTTATCGTTGTGAGAATCAAAGTCTGAGTTATAAAGAGAAGGAAACGGCATCAGCATCCTAGCAAATACCGCCTTGTGTTTTGGTGAGCACGCCTGCGAGATAGATTACTCGCTGGCTTCTTTGATCATGTTGCGGGCAATGATGACTTGCTGAATTTGGGTCGTACCTTCATACAGACGATAGAGACGCACATCACGATAAAAACGCTCAATACCATAATCTGCGATATAGCCTGCGCCGCCGTGGATCTGTACGGCTCTATCCGCCACGCGGCCGCACATCTCGGTGGCAAACATTTTGGCGCATGAGGATTCGGTCACGACATCTTTGCCTTCATCACGTAGACGCGCCGCATCTAGTACCATGGATTTGGCAGCATAAATCTCTGCTTTTGAGTCAGCGAGCATGCCTTGAATGAGCTGAAAACTGGCAATAGGCTGCCCAAATTGCTTACGCTCGACGGCATAATGTAATGCATCATTTAGCATGCGAGTCGCAGCTCCAGTACTGGCGGCTGCAATGTGCAAGCGCCCTTTATCAAGGACTTTCATCGCCGTTTTGAACCCAACACCCTCGACACCGCCAATGAGTGCATCGGCTGGCACGACACAGTTGTCAAAGATGACATCGCAGGTATGCGCGCCTTTTTGGCCCATTTTTTTGTCAATTTTGCCCAAAGTAATACCCGGTGTGTCGCTTTCAACAATAAATGCCGAAATGCCGCCAGCGCGTTTGTTTTGTGGGTCAGTACGTGCCATGACAGTGAAGATACCCGCTTGCGGGGCGTTGGTGATATAGCGTTTGGTACCGTTGATGATATAAGTATCACCATCTCTAACAGCAGTTGTCTTTAATGAGGCCGCATCTGAGCCTGAGTCAGGCTCGGTCAAGCAAAATGAACCAATGATCTCACCGCTGGCAAGGCGAGGCAGATATTTCTGCTTTTGCGCTTCCGTGCCATCAATCACAAGACCAGATGAGCCAATACCGTTATTGGTCCCAATCAGTGAGCGAAACGCGGGGGAGGTGCGTCCCAGCTCAAATGCCAAGGTCACTTCTTCTTCCATCGTGACACCCAGTCCGCCGTACTCTTCAGGAATGGTCAGCCCAAACAGCCCAAGCTCGCGCATCTGCTCGATGATCTCTTCTGGTAGGCGATCGTTTTCTGCCACCCAGTGCTCCAGAGGAACGAGTTGGTCATTAACGAAGTTGCGGATGGTATGAGTGATATGGTCGAGGGTTTCTTTATCTCTAATCATATGAGTCTTCCTTGTTGGATAAATGCCTGTTTGATTGATGACTGATAGTCATAATGGTTTTTAAACTGATAGTCATAACGGCTTTTTGACGATGTTAGTCATGTGACGTCCTTGGATAATTAGCATAATCGATGAATAAGTAAATTACAATAGTTTTGGTTTAAAAAACCGCATTGCGGTATTTTTATTATAAATATGATAATTATTCTCTATAATTTTTCTCATTTAACCAATTTTTTCCCTTCACAAACCAAAATAAACAGTATATATTGATATTAAATACCGCATAGCGATATTTTTATTTCAAAATAATCGTTTTAATATGTTTTTGTACTTTATTATGTATTTGTACTTTATATCGGAATGATGTCTAAGGAGGGGAGCATGGAAGAGCAAATCCTTATTTGTGAAAAACAAGGAGACGGCGTTAGTGTCATTAGACTGAATCGCCCCAAAGTGCGCAATGCACTAAACGGCGAGCTACGCCAACAAATGGCAGATTTGTTTATTCAGTTAAATGATGATCCACAAACCAAAGCGATCGTGCTGACAGGTGGTGACAAGGTGTTTGCTGCTGGTGCCGATATCAATGATTTCTTGACGACTGGCACAGCAGATATGTATTTGCGTCGTAGCGAGCGCTATTGGCGAGCGATTACTCATTGCAGCAAGCCCATTATTGCTGCCGTCAATGGCTATGCGCTTGGCGGCGGCTGTGAGCTGGCCATGCATGCTGATATCATCATCGCAGGCAGGTCTGCCAAATTTGGACAGCCCGAGATCAAAATAGGACTCATGCCAGGAGCAGGAGGCACGCAGCGTTTGTTTCGTGCCATTGGCAAACACAAGGCCATGAAGATGGTACTCACGGGCGATATGATCAGCGCTGATGAGGCGGGCACAATGGGGCTGGTCTCTGAAGTCGTCGACGATGAGGCTACCATCACTCGCGCCATTGAGATCGCTGAGCAGCTATCAAAGTACTCTCCTATTGCCTTAGCGCAAATCAAAGAGGTGGCAACGCTGGGTGCTGATATGCCTTTAGAAGGCGCGTTGGCCTTAGAGCGTAAAGCCTTTCAGATTCTGTTTGATACGCATGACCAAAAAGAAGGCGCCAAAGCTTTTTTGGAAAAGCGCTCAGCCGACTATAAAGGCTATTAAGGGGCAGATGCCGCTTATCTCTTTTGCCCACGCCGACCAAATCCTATCGCAAATTATGTAGAGAATCATTATGACCGTGAATACACTTGCCATTGTTGGCACTGGTATTATGGGTATGGGTATTGCCCAAATTGCTGCCCAAGCTGGTATCCAAGTTCTTTTATATGACGCCAAATCAGGCGCAGCTGAGCAAGGGCGACACTCCTTGCAAGCCATGCTCGAAAAGCTCACCGCCAAAGGCAAATTCAGCGATGACGAGCTACAGGCTATGCTAAGCCGTTTAACCGTCGTCCAAGAGTTAAGCCAAATCGCGACCGCTGAGATCGTGGTTGAAGCCATTATCGAAAATCTAGACATCAAAAAACAGCTTTTTGCTCAGTTAGAAGAGGTCGTCACCCCCGATACTATTTTGGCGACCAACACCTCTTCATTATCGGTCACCGCCATCGCTGCTGACTGCGATCATCCAGAGCGCGTGGCAGGGTTTCACTTCTTTAATCCAGTCCCTTTAATGAAAATCGTAGAAATCATTCCGGGCCTTTCTACTCAGCAGTCGGTCGTTGACGTTCTCGCCGATTTGGCCGAACGGATGGGTCATCTGGGCGTGGTGGCAAAAGATACACCCGGATTTATCGTCAACCATGGTGGCAGAGCCTATGGTACCGAAGCGTTAAAAATATTGGGTGAAGGCGTCGCAAGTTTTGAGCAAATAGACCGCATTTTACGTGATGGCGCAGACTTTCGCATGGGGCCGTTCGAGCTGTTAGATCTGACGGGCGTTGATGTGTCACACCCCGTGATGGAGTCAATTTACAACCAGTTCTATCATGAAGCGCGCTATCGCCCGCATCCATTAACCCGTCAGATGCTGGTAGGCAAAAAGCTCGGCCGTAAGGTTGGTGGCGGTTTTTATCAATACGAAAAAGGTCAGAAGGTTTCCGTAGATAGCGCTCAGAATCAAGTACCTAAGGCGGCGCTTGTCGCTGATGCCACTATTAGATCAGTGTGGATTGGCGCTGATTTGGCAGAAGATAAAACGCAGCTGATTGATTACTTAAATGCTCATGACGTTACTATCGATGACAACGACACACCACACCCTGATAGTTTGGTGCTGCTCGCCATCTATGGCGAGGATACGACCAATGCCGCGATTCGTTATCACATCGATCCCAAGCAAGCGGTTGCCATTGATATGCTCACCGAGCTTACAAAGCATCGTACGTTGATGCCAAGCATCGTCACGCAAGAACGATTCGTGGCGCAAGCTTACAAGTTATTTGGTAACGGTTTGGATAGCAGTGAGGTAGATGCGCAGGGGGCGCGCAGTGCTACGCTGATTACCGAAAGTACGGGTTTTGTGGCACAGCGTGTGGTCGCCATGGTAATCAATCTCGGCTGTGACATCGCCATGCAAAAGATTGCCACGCCAGAGGATATCGATAATGCCGTCAAGCTTGGGCTGGGGTATCCGTATGGTCCGATCTCTTGGGGCGATCATCTTGGTGCCTCGCGTGTCCTGCTCATTTTAGAGCGTATCTACGCGCTCACAGGCGATCCACGCTATCGCCCAAGCCCATGGTTACAGCGCCGCGCCAAGCTGGATGTGTCATTGTTCACTCAGCAGGCCATTTATTAGTACAAACAATAAAATATCGTTATAAAACCATTTATTTAAAGTGAAAAAATACAACAAGGAAGCGTTATGTTAGATGCCTATATTTATGATGGATTAAGAAGCCCTTTTGGTCGTTATGTCGGTGCATTAGCAACGGTGCGTCCTGATGATCTGGTTGCCACCGTGATAAAAGCGTTGGTCGAAAAACATCAATTGCCGAGCGATGTGTTTGATGAAGTGCTGCTAGGCAGTGCCAACCAAGCGGGCGAGGACTCTCGTAACATCGCGCGTAACGCTGCTCTGTTGGCAGGGTTGGATGTCACCACGCCAGGTCAGACCGTCAATCGCCTATGTGCATCAGGTCTGTCTACTGTGGTCGATGCTGCGCACAGTATTACGTGCAATGAAGGGGATATTATTTTGGCGGGTGGTGTGGAGTCGATGACGCGTGCGCCGTTTGTCTTTGCCAAGACAGAAAAGCCGTTTAGCCGTGACTTTAAAGTATTTGATACGACGATTGGTAGCCGTTTTCCTAACCCAAAGATTATTGAGCAGTTCGGTAACGATACCATGCCGCAGACGGGTGACAATGTTGCTCATAAATATGGCATTACGCGCGAGGAAGCCGATAAGTTTGCCGCCGCATCACAAGCCAAATACCAAGCTGCCAAACAAGCAGGATTCTTTGACGATGAGATAACGCCTATCACCGTCCCACAAGGTAAAAAGTTGCCCGAAAAAGTCGTTACCGATGATGAGCATCCTCGTGCCAGCTCCGATATTGCAGCGCTACAAAAGCTTAAACCCTTAAATGAAAATGGCATAGTTACGGCAGGTAATGCCTCCGGTATCAATGACGGCGCAGCTGCGCTTATCATCGGCTCAAAACAAGCAGAAGAGAAGCTAGGCTTTAAGCCCATTGCCAAAATTTTGTCATCGGGTGCGATGGGGGTTGAGCCTAACATCATGGGCGTGGGTCCTGTTGAAGCGATTAAGCTGGCATTAAAGCGTGCAAATTTAACCCTTGATGACATGTCTGTCATTGAGATTAATGAAGCCTTTGCCTCACAGGTACTGGGTTGTCTAAAAGGGTTGGATATTGATTTTGATGATAAGCGCGTCAATCCTAGTGGCGGCGCCATCGCGGTCGGGCATCCACTGGGCGCATCTGGTGCACGAATCGCTTTGAGTACCGCTCGAGAATTACAGCGTACGGGCGGTAAATATGCAGTGGTTAGCCTATGCATTGGCATCGGGCAAGGGCTTGCCATGGTGATAGAGCGCGTCTGATATTAAAAGCACGCGCCACATTACTGATTATCAAGAACAGTTTATTATCAAGGATGACACTATGACAACCATACTCAATCAACATGACAACTACCATCAGGCCGAAGAAGCGTATGGGTTTCCGTTAATTATTAAACAGCTACTCAATCGTGCCAAAATCGCTTCCACCAACCAAACCATTAGCTATGCGGACAAAGTGACTTATACTTATGCTGAGTTTTTTAAGCGTATCAATCGCTTGGCCAATGTCTTAAAAAACATGGGTTTGCAGGCAGGGGATGTGGTCGCGGTCATGGATTGGGACAGTCATCGTTACCTTGAGGCATACTTTGCCGTGCCGATGTCGGGCATGATTTTACAAACGGTCAATGTGCGCTTGTCAGAAGACAAAGTGCTGTACACCGTCAACCATGCTGCACCCAAAGCACTGCTGTTAAATGCTGAATTTGCGCCGATGATCAAAGATTATCGTGATGATGCGCCATCTATTGAGCATGTCATCTGGGCTGATGATGCAGAGGATGACAATGCAGGTAGTGAGAAAGCTGAGCTGCCTGACTATGTTGACGGTGAATATGAGGCGCTATTAGCAGCTGCTAGTGACGAGTTTGACTTCCCAGATTTTGATGAAAACACCATCGCGACCACATTTTATACCAGTGGTACGACAGGCGATCCAAAAGGGGTTTTCTTCACCCATCGCCAGATCGTACTACAGACGATGGCAAGCACTTTGGCATCAGCGCTCAATGCTGAAGGTCAAGGCGCTCGCTACGACGATGTCTATATGCCAATGACGCCCTTGTTCCACGTTCATGCATGGTGCTGGCCATATGGCGCAACAATGATAGGGCTAAACCAAGTATATCCGGGACGCTATCTAGCACCAAAATTAGTCAATTTGATTGAGCAGCATAAAGTCACGCTGTCGCATGGCGTCCCCGCAATATTGCAGATGCTCCTCAAAGAAATGGCAGAACGCGGTCGTAAGTTTGAGAATCTCAAACTACTGCTAGGGGGCTCAAAGCTGAACGAGGGCTTAGCTAAAGCCGCTATTGAGTGCGGTATTGAGTTTATGTCAGGGTTTGGGATGTCAGAGTCCTGCCCTGTGCTGTCTCGAGCGGTATTCGATGACAAAACCGAGTCAATGACTCTAGAGGACAATCTCAATTATCGCTGTCTGTCAGGCTCGCCCATCATGCTGGTATCGATGGAAATTTGGGACGAAAATGGTCAACCTCAACCGATGGATGGTGAGTCGACAGGGGAGCTTGTGATACGAGCGCCGTGGCTAACCCAAAGCTATTTTAAAAATCCCGATGCAGGCAATGCGTTATGGAAAGGCGGCTGGATGCATACGCAAGACATTGCCTGCATAAGCGCCGATGGTACGCTGAGCATCACCGATAGACTAAAAGACGTTATCAAGTCTGGTGGCGAATGGGTGTCCTCGCTTGAGGTTGAGACGATTCTATCCTTTCACCCAAGCGTTGCTGATATCGCGGTAATTGGTGTACCAGATACGCGCTGGGGCGAGCGCCCTCTTGCATTGGTCGTGCTAAAACCAGACTATGCCGATACAACGTCGACAGATATTTTGGCATTGGGACATCAAGCGGTTGAGAGAGGTCATTTGCCAAAATATGGCGTGCCAAGTGAAGTGAGGTTCTTATCAGAGATGCCAAAAACCAGCGTCGGTAAACTCGATAAAAAACGCATGCGCTCGATGTACTCAGAAAATTTAATCTAACCAAACAAACCTATCATCATTACGGTGACTTTGACAACAGTGAAAACTTGCATAAACCCTAGTGTTTGTCTAAATGCTAGGGATGGGGGAGGTGTGTGAGTCACGAGCACCCTGAGTCACACTCATCATCTCTATAACAAAACCTGTCTAATAAAAAGAGAAAAACTATGGAAGCTGCGCCTACGTTCCCAGAAATACAAGAGGCTGTCACCAGTGATGACAGTCATCCATTGCATGACTTTACCGTTATTTATCCTCAGCAAGTGGAGTGGGGTGATATGGACTCCTTTGGTCATGTCAATAATGTGGTTTATTACGAATATGCTCAAAACGCTCGTATCTACTACAACAGGCGGCTTGGTTTATTTAACGAACAGACGTCTTCGGTGATGGCAGCCTCTTCATGTCGATACCTAAAATCGGTTGCCTATCCTGATGAATTATGGATTGGCGTCAAGATCAAAAAAATCGGTAATTCAAGTCTGATTCATGAATATACCTATTACAGTACGGTGCAGAAAACAGTCGTTGCAATCGGTGAGTCGGTATTGGTCTATCTCGATAAATTGAGCGGACAAAAAAAGCCTATCAATGAGTCGCAAAAAGAAGCGATTGCTGCGTTAGAGAATATTGACCAAGAAGCGTAACACCCAATATATCGGTCAAATTATAATTGGGGTTTTTAATTAGGAAGTACTTATTAATTAGAAGTTAATTTTCATATAAAGGGATTATTTATTTTTATGGATTAAAGAAAACGTAATAGCAATTGGATTGATAAGGATATCAACATATAACAGGGAAGAGAGGAATGATGCTTTATATAAAAAGGTTATCTGTAGGTTTTGCTACGGTTGTAACATGCGCATCTGCGCAAGCGATCGATATTGTGACAACGGGCGATACAACATTGAGTATCGGTGGTTATATCAAAGCAGAAGGGGCATTTAATTCGCCTGATGAGGGAGATTCAGAATTTAAAGGAAACTTACGCCAGTCACGTATTAATGTGAAGACGACCAAGTCTGTGGAGGATAAAAAGCTCACAGGTTTTATTGAAGGCGATTTTTATGGGGATTATGCCAAGGGCGGATCCAACCTGCGCTTGCGCCATGCTTATGTGCAAGTGGATGATCTGACAGTGGGTAAAACGTGGAACGGTCAATTTTTGGCCGTTGCACCCCTCTCTACCGAGCAGCTTGATTTTTGGGGAACAGGTATCGGCACAGCCTCCGGTGGCGGCTCATACATTCGTCCAGATTTGACGGTGCATTACACTTACAAGGGGCTGCGTTTTACCGCTCAAGACCCTGTGTATGACGATGCCAGCCTGCCTGACATGGTGGTCAGTTACAAAGATAAGATAGCCAATCTCGACTATAATGTCGCTGTCACGGCGCGTGAGGCTGAGAACGGAGAGGACTCGGATGTGGGCGTTGGCGTGTCTTTAGCAGGCAAGCTGTCGTTGGGTCAAGACTCACTCCATGCGAGTGTCTATAACGGTAAAGGGATGGGCGCTTATTCTGCCATATGTGTGGGCGGGCCGCTGATTATGAATGGCGGTGCCGATTGTGATGCCGAAGATGGCAAACTGATCTCTCAGACAGGTTATAGCGTCGGCTACAAGCATCAGTTCTCTCAAAAACTGCGTGGCAACTTGCGTTATGGTGAGGTCAATGTCGATGACGCGGCAGATACCTCTGCCAATGTCAAAAGCGCCAATCTTATCTATGAGTATCTGCCAGATTTAGACTTGGGGATTGAGTGGCGAGAGCAAAGTGCGACGACCTTTCCATGGATGCCAGCAGGTCAACAAATTGAAATAATGGCCAAATACGAGTTTTGAGAGTGATGAATTGAGAGGGGTGCTATTTTTAATGATATTTATAATATAGCTCACGATAGACTTGTCATGCTACCAAGCGCATTAAACAACACCCTAGACATTTATCAATGCATGGGGTGTTTTGGTGAGGGTCGCTAATAGTTATCTACAAGTGTTGTATCGATTCATCCCAATAGGGCGGTGAACCGTAATATCCTTCGATAAAATCAATAAAACACCTAATTTTGTGTGGCAACAGCTTTCGATGGGCGTACACCGCATACAACCCCAATGTCTCGGGTTCGTAATCAGGTAACACCATCATAAGCGCTCCTTTACTCAGTGCTTCGCTTGCAATAAACGTGGGCTGTAATGCTATTCCAGCGCCAGCCACTGCCGCATTGACAAGCAAATCCCCGTTATTACTGCTCAGCTCTGAGTTTGGCTGATTGGTGGTATCTAGCCACTGATAAATATCTTCTTTGCCGTATTTTTCCATATAACTGTAATGCAAATACCGATGGTTTTTTAGGTCTTCAGGTTTGCTGGGCACACCATATTTATCAAGATAGGCAGGGGAAGCACACAAGATGACGCGGACAGGCGCAACTTGCTTGGCAATCAGTGACGAGCTTTTGAGCTGACCGATGCGAAGCGCCACATCAAATCCTTCTTCAACGATATCTACTTTGCGGTCGTTCAGCTGCAAATCGACATTAACCGAAGGATAAAGTGTCTGAAAATCCGTGACCAATTTTGCCATATGTTTTAGTGCAAAGGACACAGGGGCACTTATTCTCAATGTGCCTTTTGGGTTCTGCTGAAACCCACCTAATTTGGACTCCATATCATCGATACTGAGTAACACTTGCTGTGCATGCTCGAAATAGTGAGTACCTGCCTCCGTCAGACTGACTTTACGGGTCGTGCGGTTCAGTAAGCGTATATCCAGTCGCTCTTCTAGCTTTGACACATATTTGCTCACCAACTGCGGCGACAGTTGCATGGCTGTAGCGGCATTGCTAAAACTGCCCTCAATCACCACTGATACAAACGCCCGCATCGCATCAATTCTATCCATTATTCAGGTTTTCCTTCCAGCGGTTATCAATATTCTCTCGTCAGTCATCTTACGCTGTTGCTTCACCGATAGTAAAGTCGTGCGTTCTATTGACCTTGGATAGCAGCGTTGATTTTTCATCTAAAATGTTTTTAGTTAATATAAATGATAATAATTTTCATTATTGTTTGTATTATTTTTATAATGTTGCTAAAGTGTGCATGCTTTATTACTAAGTAGCGAACCATATTTACTGTCGCTGCTTTTGAGATGTGATCTATATCAATACATTAGCCATTGGGCTTATATCAATTGAAATAAAGGCAGCTCGTCTTAGCTTTTTGACAAGCGTAGTCAATGCGCTGTAAAAGCCTTTTTTTGGTAACGCTGACGATATTGATAAAACCAAGTACTTTCAGGATTGTGATTTATGCCGATACTATCAACACCTTCTAATGATAAAAATCATTTTCGTTCACAAAAGCTGCCACGCTTAGCAACCAGTCAAGCCCTATTAAGCATTGCCATTGCCTCTATCCTTAGCACGACTGCTGTTGCTGCTGAGAATGACGTGACACAAACCACCGATGAGCAAAGCCTTGATAAACAAAGCCTTGATGAGCAAGCAGCGCTACCCAGTACCACGCTAGATACCATTGTCGTACGTGCCGCTAGGGATGAGTTGGTACAAGCGCCGGGTCTATCAGTGATTGGTGAAGAGGCGATTGAGAAGGCGTCATTGTCTAATGATATCTCAGAGATCGTGCGCAAAATGCCCGGTGTGAACCTGTCAGGGTCGTCCACTTCGGGTCAACGCGGCAATCAGCGTCAAATCGATCTGCGCGGTATGGGGCCAAACAACACGCTTATTCTGATCGATGGTCGTCCAGTGACGTCACGTAACGCGGTGCGTCCGGGTCGTGGCAGCGAGCAAGATACGCGCGGCGACTCACAATGGGTACCACCAAGCGCCATTGATCGCATCGAAGTGTTGCGTGGTCCCGCTGCCGCTCGTTATGGCTCAGGTAGTATGGGCGGTGTCGTCAATATCATCACCAAATCACCTGACAAAAAAGAGTTCTCTGTCACAGGGCACTATGAGATGCCAGAGAGCGATCTTGAGGGCAAAAACTGGCGCACCAATATCAATATGGCAGGCCCGTTGAGTGATAAGCTCTCCTTCCGTACCACGCTTGGCTATCACGAGAGCGAAGGGGACGATCCTTATATCAATGCCGACGATGCTCAGGTTGTCGATGGTCGCGGCGGTCCGTCCGCTTCGGTGGCAGCAGGGCGTGAAGGGGTGGAAAATATAGATGCTCGCCAGCTGTTTGAATACGCGATGGATGCGATGAATACCGTTGGGTTTGAGGTGAATTATAGCAATCAAAGTAACCGCTGGGCGGGCGACTCACAGTTTCAGACCGTCAATGATGACTTAGTCAATGCGCTGGCAGGTCAGGAGACCAATAAGATGGAGCGTTATGGTGCGGCATTGACCCACCGCGGTGACTATGAGAATACCAGTAGCAATAGCTATCTAGAATATACGCGCACGATTAATGAGCGTCTGAATGAAGGCAACGCTGGTCGTTACGAAGGTGAAATCTCGCAACCTGAAGGAGAGGCTGAGTATAATTGGACAAAGGTGACCTATGACACACTAAATGCAAAATCTGAATGGGACGTCTACTTTGACCGTCATACCGTGACGGCAGGTGCGGAATTCCGCGGTGAGCAATTGGATAATCCGCTGGTGTCGACCTTGACGTTTGATGAGGGTTTTGATTTTGGCGAGACCGTGGCTGATCCATCCAAGCGTGATGCAAAGACAGAGTCATATCTGGTTGGTGCGTATTTAGAAGACAATTACCAAATCACCCCTGACTGGTATATCACTCCTGGTTTGCGTTTTGATTATCATGATCAGGCAGGTAGTAATTGGTCACCCAGCCTTAATACCACTTGGAATTTTAGCCCTGATTGGTCGGTAAAAGCAGGAGCCAGTCGCGCGTTCAAAGCGCCATCACTCTATCAGCTGGATCCGAACTATATCTATTACACGCGTAGTAATGGCTGCCCAGCCAGCGTACCTACTGATCAACGGGGCTGTTATGTCTTGGGTAATCCTGAGCTGGATCATGAGACCTCTTGGAATAAGGAGCTGACCTTTGCCTATAAAGACGATACTGGCCTGAACGCTGGCTTGACTTACTATCGCAACGACTATGACAATCGCATCGGCGCTGGGGTAGAGCGTGTGGGTGTGGTCGGTGTCATCGCCGATGGTATCGCCGCCGATCGTTCAGTTTTTCAGTGGGAAAACCAAGGAGAAGCGATCATTGAAGGTCTAGAAGGGTTTGTCAAAGTGCCAGTCACAGACACGGTCACTTGGTCGACCAACATGACGGGCAATATCCGCTCAGAGCGTAAAGACAACGGTGAGCCATTGTCCTTGATTCCAAAATATACCATGAACTCCAATGTCGATTGGGACATCACCCCGCGCTGGAATACAAACCTTGGTGTCAGCTACTACGGCCCCATCGAAGCCCCTGAAATATCTGTCACGACTGGCGACGCTCTAAGCACACCCAAGCTTGATCGTAAACCCTATGCGATCGCCAACGTGAGCACCCGTTATGATCTGACAGACGACATCACTATTGGCGCTGGGGTCAAAAACCTATTTGATAAGCAAATCAAGCGTGAAGGCACAACGACCAATGCAGGCGCTCGTACGTACAATGAACCGGGTCGTTATTACCTCTTTGATGTCAGCGTGAACTTTTAAACGTTAAAAATATCTTTTTATTCAAAGTATTTTTTCTACTAAACAGACGCTCACTTAGTAACCTAAAAAAGGTCTAAGCTCATTGCTTGGACCTTTTTTGATGATGCAGGGCGATTTTTTGAAGTCTGAGTACATACAACGTTATCAAGACAATTGCCTCTATAGCATTAAGCACCATGAATACTATTGTCAAAAAAATCATCCGTTTGACTGTCTTCTTGCCAATGTTACTCGATATCTTTAGCAAGCTGAAGGGCCATGGCTGACCCATGCTGGTCTGCGATAAACCCCAAGGCCATGTCCATACCCGCACTAACGCCCGATGACGTGTAAAATTTACCGTCAATAACCCACCGTGCCTCTGGTATTCATTTAACTTGATCAGACTGCGAAATCACCCATGCCCATGCTCGCTTATTAGATGTAGCGCGCTTGCCATCTAACAGTCCAGCTTTTGCAAGTAAGGCACTGCCTGTACATACGCTTAGCACCCACTTGGTCTGCTTGGATAGTTGTTGTATCGTCGTCAAAAAGGCTGGCACTTGAACCAGCTGCCGTGTCCCTTGTCCACCGACGATTAATAGAATATCAGTATGCCATGGCAACTCATCGACTTTCACTGTATGTAAAGCCACACCATGCTGATTGTTGATAATGCCACCTCTTAACTGGGTGCATAGCCACAAGGACGCATCGTTTCACTTTCAAACCCACGCGCGTATATGTAGACAATAGCAAAGCCTTGAGCGATGTAGTGGTTAAGTTTTTTTAGGTAGTGAGCCCTCTTTAGTGGACAAGCTTTGGGATGCTCAAGTGTCTTTTTTTTTGCTAACACCAATACGTTTTAAGGCTTTACTAATGCCTGTTGGGCTACAATTAAAACGCTGTGCTCGCTCATAGTGATAATCGTCAGGGTGGTCTTTGACGTCTTGAGTTAGGGCTTCATCCTCTATTTTGTAGGGAGTGATGTCTCGAGTGGTTTTACTGTGAAGACGCTTTATACTAGATGCCAGATACTAAATCAGAAGCGGCTGCTACTTTAGCAGACCTGTTGATGGTTGCTGTCTGCTTTTGTTTACGGTGTGTCAATGCAGAAAAATCCCATTGATTAGATGACTGACCAGACTCTTTTCTTCAGACCGTTACTAGGTTTGATAATCTTGGTGTCCAACCAATTAACAACATTACGTTGATAATTATTCAATATAAATTGGCTTACTCTTCCATAACGATGATAGTAAAGTATGTTTATACCAATATCTAAACACTTTATCTTACTACTACGTTATGGAGTACTCATCAATGCAATCCTCATTATTAAATAGAGTTTTAACATCGAAAGCTGGCGCTGCTGCCTTAATCCTTCGTGTGCCTGTGGGCCTGATTTTGATGGCACATGGTGCGCAAAAGCTATTTGGCTGGTTTGGCGGCAATGGGCTGGCAGGTACGGCAGGCTGGTTGAGCAGTATGGGTATGGAGCCCGGCTACCTGATGGCTATCTTAGCAGGCAGTGCTGAGTTCTTTGGCGGTCTTGCGCTAGTATTAGGATTGCTGACTCGACCTGCTGCATTGGTCGCCGCCTTTACGATGCTAGTCGCTATTTTCTCTGTCCATATCAGCAATGGCCTATTTGCATCTGATGGTGGCTACGAATACGCATTGACCCTGATGGTTGCCTTGCTCGCTTTAGCGGTACAAGGTGGCGGTGCGATAAGTATGGACAAGGTATTATCAAAAAATCTAGGGCGAGCTTAAGCGGATTGTGTAATAGTTACCTTTAATGGCTATCAGTAACGCTAAAAAAATGTCACCTTCAAGATCGTCATGACTCACGTTAACCGCTTCATATCAACCAATAAAACCATCTTATAAAAGTGACAAGGAGAAAGTGATGAGCATATACGCATCTAATGGGGCAGTAAGCCTGCCTGTATTCTTTATACCGCATGGCGCAGGACCTTGTTTTTTTATGGATTGGCAACCTGCGGGTACATGGGACGGTATGGCAAGTTTTTTAGCGAACATTACCACTCGATTACCTGAGCGACCAAAGGCTATTTTAATCATTAGCGGCCATTGGCAGACGGCTGAGTTTGGTATCACCTCTGGCGCAAAACCTGATCTGATTTACGATTATTATGGCTTTCCTGAGCATACTTATGATTTGGCTTACCCAGCATCAGGTGCGCCAGTGCTGGCCGAACGGGTCAGTAAAATACTAACTGAGGCGGGTATAGCGAATATGCAAGATGCGTCACGCGGTTTTGATCACGGCGTCTTTATACCGTTGAAGGTAATGTTTCCTGAGGCAGATATTCCTGTAGTACAGATGTCACTACGTAATGATCTCGACCCAGAAGCGCATCTGGCAGCAGGTCAAGCCCTGCAATCATTACGCCAAGAGGGGGTGTTGATTATTGGTAGCGGTATGAGTTTTCATAATATGCGCGGCTATGGTGATGCAAACTTCACCGCACCGTCAGAGCGCTTTGACGACTGGCTGACCGATATTGTTGCAGCGGATGCGGAGACGCGATGGTCAGCACTGGCTAACTGGTCAAAAGCCCCTTATGCAATGGCCTCACATCCATTAGGCGCAGAGGAGCATTTGTTACCGCTGATGGTGGCAGCAGGTGCAGCAGGCAATGATAAGGGGGATAAAATTTACTCTGAGCAAGTGCTAAAAACGCAGCTATCTGCTTTTCAATTTGGATAAAGTCCAAGTAGAGAACGCCATTCAGCTGATCACTTGAAAAAGAGGGCGTGATGACCAATAAAATAATACGCTACTGTATAGTGAAACCATTATAAAAATGGTATAGCAAGATTAAACGCTATTTTTCGCAGCCTCTGGAGACGCAGTCACAGCAAGCAAGAAAAGTAGCGTTTAATCG
>NZ_LNDJ01000094.1 GCF_001444505.1 Psychrobacter piscatorii
CCCCTCCCACACCATCTTCCGCAGGGACAGGCGTCTCTGATTGTACTTTAGTCGTCACTACGAACTGTACATAACTGTCTTCAGGATAGACTGGACGCGGTGTCTCACCAGCCGTAGTGACGGTATTATTCAGTACAGGGGCCGCTTCATAAGCGCTAATATTCTGTTGAATATTGCTAACTGCTGAATTACCCATCCATTTACTGCTGTCAAGGTTGCGAATCAAACTTGACACAATATTTGGGTTATCAGCCAGACCAGTCAACGTTAATACATCGCCTTCGCGTTTGAGATTGGTTAGATAAAGCGCTGGTGGAATCGCTCTTGCCAGATCATCCCACAAACGTACTGGTACAGGACGCCGACCTTGCAAGTCTTGAATGACCTGCATACGTGAGATAATATCTTCACGGCGCTGCTCTAAACTGTCAATCTCAGTCAATGCGGTGTCTAAGCGTGCATTTTCTTGTTCAATCAAAGCATTAGCATCAAGCTGTTCATCAAGCTCATTGTTAAAATAGCTCCATGAAGCAAAGGCCGCTAATAAGGTGAGCAAAGTCACCGCAACGATCAGAGTCATAAACTCTTTGTTACGACGCTCGCGCTCCTCTTGTCGCCAAGGTAAAAGGTTAATACGAGCCATTAGTCAAAGCTCCTTAACGCAAGACCGCATGCAGCCATTAATCCTGGCGCGTCAATGGTCAATTGCTCATTATCAATATTAGGCGCAATGGTCATATTGGTAAACGGATTGGCAACACTAACGCTTACACCGAGTTTTTGTTGTGCCATCCCAGCAAGACCTGCAATGGAGCTACTACCACCCGCAAGTACCACGTGGTCAATACTACTATACTGACTTGAGGAGAAGTAAAATTGTAAGGAACGAGTGATTTGCTGAATGGTATTTTCTATAAAAGGGGTCAAAACTTCAGGATAGTAGTCATCAGGCAATGTGCGCTCACGTTTGCTCAGCGTTGCCTCTTCAGCTGACAACCCATACCGGTTTTGAATCGCTTCTGTTAACTGAACACCGCCAAACAATTGCTCGCGACTATAAATAAACTCACCATTCTTTGCGATATATAAAGTGGTTTGATTATGGCCGATATCAACCAAAGCGACCAGTTCTGGCATATTTGGCAGATTGTCTGCCATCAGTCCAAAAGCGCGCTCTATTGCATGTGACTCGATATCCATAACCTTGGTTTGCATACCACCAAAGGCCAACGCATCAACACGCTGATCAACGTTTTCTGAGCGAGAGGCCGCAAGCAGTACTTGTACCATATCCTCACTCACTAAAGATGGACCTAGCACCTCAAAATCTAAATTGACATCTTCTAATGGATAAGGCACATATTGATCAGCATCCAAACGTATTTGTGCTTCACGCTCAACATCGCTTAGCATCATATCCATATCAATAATTTTGGTGATGACGGCAGATCCTGATACGGCGGTTGCAGCATTACTGCCCGCAACTTGGCAACGTCTTGCTAGACTCGTTATAATGTTGCCAACCGCCTCTGTATCAACTAGGAGTTTGTCGACGACTACACCTTCCGGTAGTCTCTCAATACCGTAGGATTTTAGGTGGAACATGCCTTGTTGACGCTGTATGTCCACTATTTTTACTGAAGTGGCACAAATATCCACACCAATCAAATGTCGACTTTTTGAAGTAAATAGCCTCACAAACTCTATACCTTATATTAAGTGTACAATCTGATAGTTATTTGTAATAATTGAATACAATACTTTACTTAATTGATAGATTCAAGCGTTTAGAAATATATTAAGGCCTACTTACACATTTATTATGACCTGTTGATTTTGTTCAAGGTATAATACCTTATCCGCTACAAATTCTAATGAATAAGTCTTATTATGGCCAAAAAAAATGCTACCGCTCGTCTCATTCATTTCTTGGTGGGACTTTTCGTCGCTTGCCTAGCATTGGCAGTTATCTTAGCGCTTGCTGTACCTATTGGTTTTTATGGGATGGCGATGTATTTATCGCCAACTTTGCCAAGTATTCAAGAGATAAAAACTGCCAATTTAGAAATGCCATTGCAGATTTATAGTAGCGATGACAAATTAATTGGCCAATACGGCAATCGTTTATCGTTACCGGTCACATTTGATGAAATTCCTGAAGATTTGACTCACGCTTTTTTAGCGGCAGAAGATGCTTCTTTCTTTCAGCATAGTGGCATCAGTATTAAAGGTCTTGGACGCGCGGTCACTGAAGTGGTGACTGATGATGACAGTCAGACTGGTGGCTCAACGATTACAATGCAGGTCGCCAAAAATTATTTTTTGAGCCCTGAGCGTACTCTAAACCGCAAACTGACGGAATTATTTTTAGCACGTAAAATCGAAGACGAGCTGAGTAAAAATGATATTTTGACTTTATATGTCAATAAGATTTATTTGGGCGAAGGCGCTTATGGTATCCGCGCCGCTGCCAAAAAATACTACAGTAAATCGCTAGATAACCTCACTATTGCTGAAATGGCAATGCTTGCCGGTTTACCAAAAGCCCCTTCTAAATATAATCCTGTTGCCAATCCTAGCCGCGCGTTGACTCGGCGTAACTGGATCATTGGCCGTATGCATGAGCTTGGCTATATTACTCAAGCTCAGTATGATGAGGCCGTTAACTCCCCCGTGGGCATCAAACTATATCAAGAAAAACTCGACGTTAATATGCCCTATTTGGCAGAAATGACACGTGCGACCTTAGTTGAACGCTATGGTGAGCAAGTCATGCACAGTGGTTGGCGCGTTCGTCTCACGGTCGATAGCAAGGCACAAACGGCGGCAGAGGCTGCCATATTAACTGGTCTGATTGCTTACGAGCATCGTCATGGTTGGCGCGGCGCAGAGGCAAATGACGAGCCTCTCGAAAACTTTCAACACTATAGCAATATGTCTCCTGCCAAAGTCACCAAGGTCAACTCTCGTAGTTTTGAAGCGATATTACAGTCTGGTGAAAGTGTAACGGTCAATTGGTCTGGCATGAGCTGGGCACGCAAATACATCTCTGCCAATCGTATCGGTTACTACCCTAATAATGCTAGCCAAATAGTGAGCAAAAACGATATTGTCCGCGTGATACCTACCGCAAATGGTAATTGGCAACTAGGGCAGATACCCAAAATACAAGGTAGTCTGGTTTCATTAAATCCAGAAACCGGCGCGGTTAATGCATTAGTAGGCGGTTTTGATTTCAAACATAGTAAGTTCAACCGAGCTTTACAAGGATGGCGCCAACCTGGCTCAACCATCAAACCATTAGTCTATACCGCCGCTTTGGAAAAAGGCTATCATCCAGACAGTATTGTTTCAGATCGCCCTATTCAAGTAGGCGACTGGAAACCTAAAAACTCTGATGAACGTTTCTTAGGTGACATTACCTTACGTCGTGGTTTGTATTTATCTCGCAACTTGGTTTCTATCCGTCTCCTACAAGCCATTGGTATCTCTGATGCGCGCAACCTCTTAGATGAGTTCGGCCTAGACAAAGAAAAACTACCAACAACTTTATCGTTGGCTCTAGGGGCAGGACAAGCAACCCCATTGCAAATGGCAACGGCGTATTCAACCTTTGCCAATGGTGGTCACCGCGTACAACCTTACTTTATTGAGCAAATTTATAACTATAAAAATGAGTTATTATTTCAGGCCAATCCACTTCAGGCTTGCGCCTTATGCTTTAATGAGCAACTTGAAGCGGTTAATAAAAACCTGATAGAAGAATATAACAAATCATTAGAAGACGAAAACAGTACTACTGAAGAATTGGCTACCGAGAGCACAGAGCTAGAAAATAGTGAAAATATAGAAGACACGGATGAAGCAATCGACCTTACTGTCTATGACGCTGGTCCACAATCAGATCGCCTAAAAGCACCTGTCATACAATACATAGCAGCCAAACAAGCACCAAGAATATTAAAGCCTAGAGTAGCATTTGAAATGGCAGATATTTTACGTGATGTGGTGCAACGTGGTACTGCAGTACGAGCAAAAGCCTTAGGCCGTGATGATATTGGCGGCAAAACCGGTACAACCAACGAAGCCAAAGACGCTTGGTTTGCAGGGTTTCATCCTACCAATGCAACGGTTGTATGGATGGGGTTTGATCAGCCAACATCTATGGGTCGTCGAGAGTATGGTGGTGTGGCTGCCCTGCCCGTCTGGATGGACTTTATGAAAGCTCAGCTCAAAAACACACCAAACCAATGGGTGTCTATCAATAACCGCTCAAAATCTAAAAAGCAGCAACAGCAAATTATAGAAATGACCGATGATGGTATTATAACTGATGATGACGACATCTCTGACAATAGCGCACCAGCAAAACCGGTCAAAACTCAAATTCAGCAGCGTAAGCCGACCCTACCTGAACCAACTGCAGATACTAGCAACTCAGCAGCTCAAGCAAACAATAGCCGTAGTAACGATAGCGTGCCGCAAAACCCTTTATCGGTCACGCCGGTCCAGCGTATGCCCCCGATGCCAGAGTAATCTACTGGTATCTCTAGCTACCGATATAATAAAAGGCTTGTTCAGTCATCACTGAATAAGCCTTTTTTGTAGATATTATATTTCGAATAGACTCATCCTGCTAAAACTCAACCATCCCTGCACGTAGTTGCTCGATCAGCTCTAAAAGCTGATTACGCCATTCTCTTATCGTTGCCTCATCAGGTAACCATTGATTTGACAAAGTAACGACATTCACAATAAGGTCGGGCGCGGCTAAATCGCTACTTGGTTTTTCATCCACCACCGTATCTGGTGGTACCGCATAGAGGCAACGCTCATAAGCGCGCTCTATATTTGCAATAAAGCCTTGCTGCTGCAATTGCTGCAAGCGCTGAATCTCAGGAGATACCTGCGTGCGCTCGCCTAGTGCTTGCTCAATATCTGACAAAGTTGGTGCGGTCATGTTTAGACTATAAAAATGGCCCAACTCTTGAATAAATGCCAACAATGCCCCGTATAAGTGAAAAATAGCCGTTTCACAATGAGCCTGATATAACTGCTTATCATTGGTGCTGCCTGCTGCTTGACAAGAGAGACGGCAGAAATACAGTTTTTGATTGGTACGATCTGCTTGATATTTGGCAACGCGAGTTTTACCTGCCATGTGCGACTTATCCTTCTATAGATAGTAAATTGAGGCTTGTTTTCCAGTGTACTATTTTTTTAGATAATAGCACCATGCCTTTCTCAATTTTTATACACACAAAAAAGCCAGCGACTTAGGCTGGCTTTTTCTTAAATTGGGAATGAAACAAAATACTCAATACGATTAATTATTTTGATTTAACTCTTGAGCAAAGGCCTCATCAAAGCTTGCAAAGTCTTTGCTGTCAGTGCTTGCAGTCATATCAAACGCTGCATTTAGATCACTGTCTTGTAGCTTCTGATCCGCTGTCTCTTTGCGTGCCTTGTGATAAGCAAGACCCGTACCTGCAGGAATCAAGCGACCAACCACCACGTTTTCTTTCAGACCACGTAGCTCATCCACTTTACCAGTCACAGCCGCCGCCGTTAGTACACGGGTTGTTTCTTGGAAAGACGCCGCTGAGATAAAGCTTTCAGTTGCAAGACTTGCCTTAGTGATACCTAATAATTGACGCTCAAACTGTACTGGGAATTTGTCTTCCGCTTCTAGTTTCGCATTCAACGCTTTGATATCTGCATACTCGACCTGATCACCTTTGAAGTGGCTTGAATCGCCGCCGTCAGTGATTTCAACTTTACGCAACATTTGACGAATAATAACTTCGATGTGCTTGTCGTTGATTTTTACACCCTGCAAGCGATAAACGTCCTGTACTTCGTTGACGATATAATCAGCAAGTGCCGTCTGGCCTTTCAAACGCAAGATATCATGTGGATTTTGTGGACCATCTGCAATAATCTCACCACGTGCTACCGTCTCGTTTTCAAAGACGTTGATTTGACGCCATTTTGGAATCAGCTCTTCATGTACTTCGCCATCTTCATTGGTAATAATGAAGCGGTTCTTACCTTTGGTCTCTTTACCAAAGCTTACGACACCAGTCATTTCTGCCATGATGGCGTGATCTTTTGGACGACGTGCTTCAAATAGATCAGCAACACGTGGTAGACCACCGGTAATATCTTTTGTACCAGAAGATGCTTGTGGGACACGGCCTAGAATCGAACCTGCTGCTACTTTTTCACCATCGCTCACGCGAATGATCGTTTCAGCTGGTAAGAAGTAAACCACTTCTTTGCCTTCGTCAGTGTTCAAGATAATAGCAGGACGTAAGTCTTTTGCTGAACTTGAACGGTCACGAGTCGCTAGAATCTCAAACGAGCTCATACCAGTGGCATCATCAACCTTAACGGTCGCCGTTGAACCATCAACGATATCACTGAAACGTGCTGTACCAGCAAATTCTGTGATAATTGGATGGGTATGCGGATCCCATTTAGCGATGGTTTGACCGCTTTCAACCTGCTCTTCGTCTTTCACAAGAACGCTTGAACCGTACGGTACTTTATAGCGCTCACGCTCACGGCCAAGCTCATCAGTCAACGCGATTTCAGCTGAACGCGATACGATGACTAAGTGACCGTCAGTATGCTGTACCGTTTTCATGTTTTCAAAATGCGCTTGACCAGCATTACGTACAGAGATGCTGTTGTCCACAGATGCTGAACTCGCGGCCCCGCCCACGTGGAACGTACGCATGGTCAACTGAGTACCTGGCTCACCGATAGACTGAGCGGCCATAACACCAACTGACTCACCGATGTTCACTTTATGACCACGTGCAAGGTCACGACCATAACACTGTGAACAAACACCATGCTCAACATCACAAGTAATAACTGAGCGTACCCAGATATCATCGATCGCGTTGCTGTCAAGGACGTTAACCCAATACTCATCAATCAAAGTACCGGCTGGAACCAATACTTTATCAGCATCATCGTTATACGTCACATCACGTGCAGTTACACGACCAAGTACTAGCTCGCCTAATTTCTCAATGATTTCACCACCTTGGATATGTGGCTTCATGAGTAGGCCTTCTTCAGTACCACAATCATCACTCGTGATCACCAAATCTTGCGCCACATCAACTAGGCGACGAGTTAGGTAACCTGAGTTAGCTGTTTTTAGTGCTGTATCCGCTAGACCTTTACGTGCACCGTGCGTTGAGATGAAGTACTGTAGTACGGTCAAACCTTCACGGAAGTTAGCTTTAATTGGTGTCTCAATGATTGAGCCATCTGGTTTCGCCATCAAACCACGCATACCGGCCAACTGACGAATCTGTGCCGCACTACCACGAGCGCCAGAATCCGACATGATAAAGATCGAGTTGAATGACTTCTGCTCGTCTTCTTCGCCTTGGGCGTTGATAACTTTATCTGTTGCCAAGTTATCCATCATCGCCTTAGCGACTTTGTCATTGGTACGTGACCAGATATCAACGACTTTGTTATAGCGCTCACCAGCGGTCACAAAGCCTTGCTCAAATTGATCTTCGATTTCGCGAACTTCGCCTTCTGCCACTTCAATGATTTGCTTTTTCAGTGGTGGAATGACCATATCATCAATACCAATAGACACACCAGATAGCGTTGCCTGAGCAAAACCAAGATACATCAATTGGTCAGCAAACATAACGCTTTCTTTGACGCCGACTTTACGGTAGCAAGAGTTGATCAAACGAGAGATATTTTTCTTCGTCATCTCTTGGTTACACTCATCAAACGTCATACCTTTAGGCATGATGTTCCAGATAAGTAGACGACCAGCAACCGTATCTTTGATACTGGTTTCTTTGGTCTCGTTACCGTCTTCGTCAATTTGCGTCTCAGTGACACGCACTTTGATCTTCGCGTTTACGTGCAAATCATTTGAACCAATTGCACGCAAAGCTTCGTTGACGGTCGAAAATATCATGCCTTCGCCTTTGGCATTGATCGACGAGCGACTGATGTAATATAGACCAAGTACAACGTCCTGTGAGGGTACGATGATTGGATCACCGTTCGCAGGTGACAAGATGTTGTTAGTAGACATCATCAAGGCGCGTGATTCAAGCTGTGCTTCTAGGGTCAATGGCACGTGAACGGCCATTTGGTCACCATCGAAATCGGCGTTGAATGCAGTACAAACAAGCGGATGCAACTGGATGGCTTTACCTTCGATCAATACTGGCTCAAATGCCTGTAAACCCAAACGGTGAAGTGTTGGCGCACGGTTGAGAAGTACTGGATGCTCACGGATGACCATGGCCAGCATATCCCACACTTGTGGCTCTTCACGCTCTACCATCTTTTTGGCAGCTTTAATCGTAGTCGCTAAACCGTGAGACAATAGTTTGTTATAAGTAAATGGCTTGAATAATTCTAGAGCCATTTTCTTCGGTAGACCACACTGATGTAAACGTAGTGTTGGGCCTACAACGATAACCGAACGACCAGAGTAATCGACACGCTTACCAAGCAAGTTCTGACGGAAACGACCTTGCTTACCTTTGATCATATCAGCCAAAGATTTCAATGGACGCTTGTTACTGCCAGTGATGGCACGACCGCGACGACCGTTATCAAGCAACGCATCCACTGACTCTTGTAGCATACGCTTTTCGTTACGCACAATGATATCAGGGGCGCTAAGCTCCAATAGACGCTTCAAACGATTATTACGGTTGATGACACGGCGATACAAATCGTTAAGATCAGATGTCGCAAAACGGCCACCTTCTAGCGGTACTAGCGGACGTAAATCTGGTGGTAGAACTGGTAAAATATTCATTACCATCCACTCAGGCTTGTTATTAGAGTCACGGAATGCTTCTAATAATTTAAGACGCTTAGACATCTTCTTAAGCTTGGTCTCAGAACCTGTTTGTGGAATCGCTTCACGCAGCTCATCAATCTCAAGATCCATATCGATATCTTTCAATAGGTCTTGGACAGCTTCCGCACCCATCTTGGCAGTGAACTCGTCGCCAAACTCTTCAAGTGCTTTGTAATAATCTTCATCATCAAGCAACTGATACTTCTCTAAAGAAGTCAGACCAGGCTCAGTCACGATGTAGCTTTCAAAATATAGGACGCGCTCAATATCGCGCAATGTCATGTCTAGCAATAGACCGATGCGGCTTGGTAGTGATTTTAGGAACCAAATGTGCGCCACAGGACTGGCTAGGTCGATATGACCCATGCGGTCACGACGGACTTTCGCAGTGGTGACTTCAACACCACATTTTTCGCAGATAACGCCTTGGAACTTACGGCGCTTATATTTACCACATAGACATTCAAAATCTTTTACTGGGCCAAAGATTTTGGCACAAAAAAGACCATCACGCTCAGGTTTGAACGTGCGATAGTTGATGGTTTCAGGTTTTTTTACTTCGCCGTGCGACCATGACTTGATGACGTCAGGTGAGGCTAGAGTAATTTGAATGCTATCAAACTCTGTATTACCGTTGCCGGTAGGGCTTTGCATGATATCGAGTAAATCTTTCAAGTTGCTTCTCCGTTATCTTTATAATCATCTGACAGCGTACCATTGACGCAGATAAGATGAATGAAGGCAATGAATAGGGTTGAGACAAATCACTAAAAGCAGCAGCAATAAAGCAGACTGCCTTTAGTGGACAACTAAGTTAAACAACGGGCTAGTTGCTTTGTTTTAACTCAATATTAATACCCAGTGATTTGATTTCTTTGGTCAGTACGTTGAACGACTCAGGCATGCCTGGATCCATATACTGCTCACCATCAACGATGTTTTTGTACATACGAGTACGGCCTTCAACGTCATCCGACTTCACCGTTAGCATTTCTTGCAAGGTGTAAGTCGCGCCGTATGCTTCTAGTGCCCATACTTCCATCTCACCGAAGCGCTGACCACCAAACTGCGCTTTACCGCCGAGTGGCTGCTGCGTCACTAGAGAATAAGAACCCGTTGAACGCGCATGCATTTTGTCATCAACCAAATGGTTAAGTTTGAGCATGTACATATAGCCAACGGTCACTTTACGGTCAAACTTCTGACCAGTACGACCATCATACAATGTCTGTTGACCATCGCGATCCATACCAGCAAGCTCTAATAAGTCTTTAACTTGGCTTTCTCTTGCGCCGTCAAATACTGCTGTGCCCATCGGTACACCGCCACGTAAGTTGTCTGCTAGCGCCATGATGTCATCATCACTCAAGCTATCAAGATCAACTTGCTCACCGCCTACTTGGTTATAGATTTTGTCCAAGAAGTCACGTAGCTCTTTGATTGCTGCTTGAGATTTGAGCATACCGTCAATCTTTTCGCCCAACCCTTTCGCTGCCATACCCAAATGCGTCTCTAGAACCTGACCGATGTTCATACGAGATGGTACACCAAGTGGGTTCAATACGATGTCAACGGTATTACCATTTTCATCATAAGGCATGTCTTCAACTGGCATGATGCGCGATACAACACCTTTGTTACCATGACGACCAGCCATCTTATCACCAGGCTGAATACGACGCTTAACCGCTAGATATACTTTAACGATTTTTTGTACGCCATGTTGCAGGTCATCACCAGCAGTCAATTTGCGTTTTTTCTCAGCAAATTTCACATCGATATCTTTTTGCTTATCAACCAAGTAATCAGAAATCTGGGTCAAACGCTCAGAGATTTCTTCTTCTACTGGTTGGATATCAAGCAATGTCTCAAGGCTCATGTCTTTCATGTCAGCCAAAGCCATTACCGTACCCGCTTTTAGACCAGCCCCGCCGCTGACTTTTTGGCCATCTAATAGATTACTAATACGGCCACGTGCTGCTTCTTCAAAAATACGTAGCTCTTCTTTCAAATCTTTGCGATAGCTGTCAAGCTGCGATTTTTCAATCGCTCTTGCGCGTGCGTCTTTTTCAACGCCATCACGGGTGAAGACTTGTACATCAATAACCGTACCTTTACTTGAAGTTGGTACGCGTAGTGAAGTGTCTTTCACATCAGCCGCTTTTTCGCCAAAGATAGCCCGTAGTAGTTTCTCTTCTGGCGTTAGCTGAGTTTCACCTTTTGGCGTCACTTTACCAACTAGAATATCACCAGCATCAACTTCAGCACCGATATAGACGATACCTGCTTCATCAAGACTTGATAGTGCTGCTTCACCAACGTTTGGAATATCAGCAGTGATCTCTTCTGTACCTAGTTTGGTATCACGAGCCACACAAGTCAATTCTTGGATATGAATCGTAGTGAAACGATCTTCTTTTACGACTTTTTCAGATAGCAAGATTGAATCTTCAAAGTTGTAACCATTCCACGGCATAAATGCGATGCGGATGTTCTGACCAAGTGCTAGCTCACCAAGATCCGTTGATGGACCATCAGCCAAGATATCACCCAAAGCAATCTCGTCACCTTGGTTAACGATGATACGTTGGTTGATACAAGTGTTTTGGTTAGAGCGCGTGTATTTGATCAAGTTATAGATATCAATACCCGCTTCACCAGCAACCATCTCGTCTTCGTTGACACGAACCACGATACGTGATGCATCAACATCTTCAATCACACCGCCACGCTTAGCGATCACACAAACACCAGAGTCACGAGCAACGTGACGCTCCATGCCAGTACCTACTAACGGCTTATCAGCACGTAGGGTCGGCACAGCCTGACGCTGCATGTTCGAGCCCATCAAGGCACGGTTAGCATCATCATGCTCTAGGAACGGAATCAGACCTGCTGCAACCGATACGACCTGACTTGGTGAGACATCCATATGCGTCACTTTTTCTGGCGGCATACGAACAAATTCACCATAGCTACGTACACTGACCATCTCGTCAGATAACGCGCCATCTTCAGTCATCGGAGAATCAGCCTGTGCAATCACAGTACCGACTTCTTCGATTGCTGATAAATACTCAATAACGTCAGTCACTTTACCATCAACCACACGGCGATATGGCGTTTCTAAGAAACCAAAGCTGTTGGTTTTAGCAAATGTCGCTAGTGAGTTGATCAGACCAATGTTTGGACCTTCAGGAGTCTCAATAGGACATACACGGCCATAATGCGTATCATGTACGTCACGTACTTCAAAGCCTGCGCGTTCACGAGTTAGACCACCAGGTCCTAACGCTGATACACGGCGCTTATGGGTAACTTCAGACAACGGGTTGTTCTGATCCATAAACTGTGACAACTGGCTTGAACCAAAGAATTCTTTAACTGCAGCCGCTACTGGCTTAGAGTTAATCAAATCTTGTGGTGACAGATTGTCTGATTCTGCTGAGCTTAAACGCTCTTTTACAGCACGCTCAACACGTACTAGACCAACACGGAATTGGTTTTCTGCCATCTCGCCCACTGAACGAATACGACGGTTACCTAGATGGTCAATATCATCGACATCGCCGCGACCGTTACGAATTTCGATAAGTTCTTTTAGAACATTAACGATATCATCGTTGGTTAATACACTGCGTTCGCGCTGTACGTCTGGATCATCGGTGTTTTCAAATGGCAGACCAAGACGACGGTTGAACTTCATACGGCCGACGTTAGATAGGTCATAACGATCGGCGTTGAAGAACATGCTCTCAAACAGTTTCTCAGCCGTTTCAACCGTTGGTGGCTCACCTGGACGCATGACTTTATAGATTTCGATCAATGCTTCTTCACGGCTTGATGTGCTATCAGCACGTAGCGTATCGGCAATATAACTACCTTGGTCGATATCGTTAGTGAACAAAATGCTAAACTCTTTGATGGCACCACTGGCTTCAAATGAGTTCAATTTCACCAATAACTCGTGGTCGATTGGCGTGTTCGCTTTAGCGATGATTTCATCATTAACAACGATGTCTTCAGCTAAAATACGCTCATATAGGTATTCATCAGGCACAGCAATTTTCGTCATACCTGCTTCTTCAAGCTGACGGATACGGCGTGCGTTAATACGTTTGCCCTGCTCTACAATAACGTCACCTTCAGGTGATACGATATCAAACTGCGCCATTTCGCCACGTAGACGATCAGCAACTAGATCAATTTCAAACGTCTCTTCAGCTTTATAAACAGCGACTTTATCAAAGAACAAATCTAAAATTTCAGATGTAGTCAGGCCAAGTGCACGTAGAATGATAGAAGCCAATAGCTTACGGCGACGGTCAATACGAGCAAAGACTAAGTCTTTTGCATCAAATTCAAAGTCTAACCATGAACCACGGTAAGGGATGATACGCGCGTTATAAAGCACTTTACCACTTGAATGCGACTTACCTTTATCATGGTCAAAGAACACACCAGGTGAACGATGTAGCTGAGATACGATAACACGCTCAGTACCATTAATAATGAAAGTACCGTTAGCAGTCATCAAAGGCATCTCGCCCATGTAAACGCTTTGCTCACGGATATCTTTGATAGCGGCTTTGCTATCTTTGTCTTTGCTGTCTTTATCTTTGATGATCAAGCGAATTTTGACACGCATCGGCGCCGCAAACGTTGAACCACGTAAGATACACTCACGCTCATCAAATTCAGGCGTACCTAAATAGTACTCAACAAATTGTAACTCGGCGTTACCAGAGTGACTCTCAATTGGGAAAATAGAGGAATACGCAGCTTGCAAACCAGTATTCTCACGAGCTTTTGGCTTTTTATGCTCTTGCAAAAATTGCTCATAAGAATCTACTTGAATAGACAGTAAATAGGGAACGTCCATTACAGTGGGCAATTCAGCAAAACTTTTGCGAATACGCTTTTTTTCAGTATAAGAATATGCCATCGAGAGTCCTTACAGTAAACGTGGAAACAAATTAAAAGCGTGGCCAGTATGCATAAATACGATGCACACTTAGCGACGTAAACGATAATATAAAACGGGTTTTCGTGTTCAGTTCATGTTTTTTCTTTCAATTACTACTTTACTCATCAGTGCTTACCTAGCACACTTCACTTAATCTCGTCGTTGCTTGCTAAATTCATGGTAAGTGAATCAATCTATATGACTGTTGCAACCAAAAAATTCAATATTATATAATCTATAATGCATTGCCTATGAGGCTTAATTTACAAATACATTGCTGGAAAATAACGTCTATTAAGATTGCATATAAACCACTTGCCATCTAGACTGCTTATTACCGAACTATGTTCCCTACACATACAAACTGTCTATAAGACTAAATATCGACAGTCATGCCACACTAAGTAGGCAACTTATGATCAACAGCTTTTTCAGAATACCGCTTTTTTCAGGATTAATAATCGGGGTAACTATAACTTTAAGAATCAGTATAAACTATAGTGTTGATAGGAAAGCATGCAGACACAAAAAAATGCCAAACATCTACAGACGTTTAGCTGATATTAACTGATTTTAAAAACTGGTATGTGTACTTGCATGTATATCGTCTGTCCTTTTGATGGGTATCCACCGTTAATGCATACGTATGTTGGCAGACACAAAAGGTCAAGCTACGAATTATAATAAAAAAAAGCTGGCAATGCAAGGCATTACCAGCTTTTTTTCTGTACAGTGTTAAACTTATTTTAGTTCAACAGTTGCACCAGCTTCTTCAAGTTTCTTTTTCAACTCTTCAGCTTCAGCTTTAGATGCGCCTTCTTTGATTGGAGCTGGAGCGCCTTCAACCAAATCTTTCGCTTCTTTTAGGCCAAGACCAGTTGCTTCACGTACGGCTTTAATTACGCCAACTTTCTTGTCGCCGAAGCTAGCAAGAACTACGTCAAACTCGTCTTTTTCTTCAGCAGCAGCAGCGCCACCAGCAGCAGCAGCAGGTGCAGCAGCAGCAACAGCAGCAGTTACGCCGAATTTTTCTTCCATATCGCTGATTAGCTCAACGATATCCATTACTGACATTTCAGCGATTGCGTTTAACACATCTTCTTTAGATAGTGCCATGAGAACTCTCCGTTATCTGATAAAAATTAATTGATTTTAATATCGCTTTGATCGTTTGCCAAATATACAAATAGAATTGGCAATACAGTACAACCAGCGATGTCAAAGTTACGTTAAAACAAGCAATTAAGCAGCTTCTTTTGCGTCTTTGATTGCCGCTACAGTGCGAACGAACTTGCCAGGAACAGCATTCATAGTCTGGACAAGCTTGGTCACTGGTGCATTCATAGTAGCCATCAAGATAGAGATTGCTTCGTCGCGAGTTGGTAGCTTCGATACGTGCTCTAGCTCTTCTGGACCATAAACTTCACCACCGACTGATACTAATTTGGTCTCTAAAGCTTTGTTATCTTTGCTAAAGTCGAAAACGACTCGTGCTGCAGATCCCAAATCTTCCATAGAGAAAGCCAAAAGTAGTGGACCAGTCATACGGTCTGACATGCTCTCAAACTTAGTGCCTTCAAAAGCGCGTTTTGCAAGGGTATTTTTTACCACTTTCAAAACAACACCTTTATCACGAGCTTGTTCGCGAAGCTTAGTAAGCTGTGCAACACCAATTCCGTGATACTCGGCAGCTACTGCTGAGTAAGCATTAGCAGCAACTTCAGACACTTCAGCCACAACTTGTTGTTTTTGCTCTAGCGTTAATGCCATAAGTTGACTCCTTTAATCTTATCAATCTGCTTATCATAAAAGCGCTAAAAATCGAAATTTCCGCGGGCTTAAACTTTAAGCTGGGACTGACTTGATACGACACATTACCAGCGGATTCAATTAATGAAAAAAGCATCTACTGATAACGACTGATTACGGCACCGTTATCAGAATGACGTTGAGTAATAGTTTGAAGGTTATATAAATAACCTTACCGCCCTATTCGCTCGTGTCTTAAACTGTGTGGGCCACCGTCTGCGTAGGACAACTAAGATTTTCATCTGTCGTCGATTAACAAAAGTGACTCAGTATCATATTTAACCATTCGAAAATTGCTATCTATGACGCTAAACCACTCTCTACCTACGGTCTTAGACAGCGTAGCAAATACTACGCTGACCTAATTTTTAAATATAGTGTGTGCTCATCATTCAAAATACTTGAAGTTCAAGTACTCAAAAATAGAGACTTTAATTATTTAGCAGTACGATAAGGAACAGCGTCGATCGTTAGACCAGGGCCCATCGTGCTAGACAAGGTGATTTTCTTGATGAAAGTACCTTTAGAAGTAGCAGGCTTAGCACGCTTTAAATCAGAAAGAATCGCTTGCGCGTTTTGCTCGATTTGCTCAGCAGTGAAACCAACTTGGCCGATAGTTGCATGGATAATACCAGCTTTATCAACACGGTACTGTGCTTGACCAGCTTTCGCGTTGGTCACAGCTTCAGCAACGTTTGGCGTTACCGTACCAACTTTAGGGTTAGGCATTAGGCCACGTGGGCCTAGGATCGTACCCAATTGACCAACAACACGCATAGCATCAGGAGCTGCGATCACAACATCAAAGTCCATGTTCCCGGCTTTGATTTGCTCTGCTAGGTCTTCAAAACCAACGATGTCTGCACCAGCTTCTTTAGCGGCTTCAGCAGCAGCGCCTTGAGCAAATACAGCAACGCGTTTGGTTTTACCAGTACCAGCAGGTAGGTTAGTTGCACCACGAACCACTTGATCAGATTTACGTGGGTCAACGCCCAAGTTTACTGCGATATCAATAGACTCTTTGAATTTTAGCGGTGGCAAATCGTTTAGGATTTGAACAGCTTCTTCAAGAGTGTACTGCTTTTCGTTATCAACACGGCTTTGGATTTCTTTTTGACGTTTGGTTAGCTTAGACATTATACACCCTCCACGGTAATACCCATTGAACGTGCAGTACCAGCGATGGTACGAACAGCAGCGTCAAGATCAGCTGCAGTTAAGTCTGCATTCTTAGTTTTAACGATTTCTTCTAGCTGTGCACGGTCGACTTTACCGACTTTAGCGGTGTTCGGTGTACCTGAACCTTTAGCAATGCCAGCAGCTTTACGTAATAAGTACGCAGCTGGTGGTGACTTCATGATGAAGGTAAAAGATTTATCGCTGTATACTGTGATCTCAGTCGGGATCGGTAGACCTGGCTCTTGGCCTGAGGTCGCAGCGTTAAATTCTTTACAGAACGCCATGATGTTCACGCCTTTTTGACCCAAAGCTGGACCAATCGGTGGTGAAGGGTTTGCTTTGCCTGCAGGCACTTGCAGTTTGATGTAACCATCAATCTTCTTAGCCATGATACTCTCCTAAATGGGTGATAGCGCCAAATCAACGTGGTATATACCTAATTGACTAACAGCTCCCCGGTTGATGAATTTTTTGCTAATTCAGTCTAGTTTTTCAACTTTACTAAATTCAAGCTCAACCTGCGTAGGTCGATTAAATACGTTTACCGTTAGATGTAGTTTAGACTTCTCATAATCCACTTTTTCTACCAACCCTTTAAAGTCAGTGAATGGACCATCAATAACCAATAACTCTTCGCCTGGCTCAAATAGCGTCTTAGGACGAGGATCAGTCTCAGTTTGATTCAAACGGTTTAAAATGCGATCAGCTTCTACTTGCGTAATCGGTGCAGGCATCTCAGGCGTACCACCGATGAAGCCCATAATACGCGGACAGTCTTTTACGATGTGCCAAGTATTGTCGTTCATTTCCATCTGGATCAATACATATCCAGGAAAGAACTTACGCTCACTCTTACGCTTTTTGCCGTCTTTCATTTCGACGACTTCTTCAGTAGGAACCAATACATCACCGAATGACTCAGCAAAGTCACTACGGTTAATACGATCAGTTAATGAACGTTGTACTTGTTTTTCATATCCTGAAAACGCTTGGACAATATACCAACGCATATCACGCTCCTGATCATTATAAATAAGTCGTTATGAGTAAATGTCTCGCTAATAGTCACTAGTACGTGCTATTAACCGATAAAGATACCAACGAACCAATTAAAAAAGTTATCCAATAACCAAATAAAGAAACCGGCAATCGCAATCACAACAATCACTTGCCATGTATATTGAAAGGTTTCGTCTTTACCTGGCCATGTCACTCGGCGAAGCTCAACACCTGCGTCTCTTAATAATATTTTAAAAGCACGGCCTTGATGCGTCAGCGCCAAGCAAATTAATGCAAATACAATAAGTGCGACAATAATACCAATACGTACCCAGACATCGTTGGCAGGTTGCCAATATCCTGGTAAGTATTGATTAACGAGAGTCGCACCGATTAATACAGCTGCGGCAAGTAGCCACAAAATCAAATCTTTGATTGAGCCAGTCTTAGCAACTTCAACAGCAGAAGTACCGCTCGCTGAGATGTGCTTATTTTTAGACAGCATTCCACCAGCAACCGCCTTGGCATCAGATAACTTAGTCTCGAGGTTATCTTGATTATTGCTCATAAAGAACTCGCTTCGGAGATGGTGGGGTACAACAAAGATGAGATAAGAAGATGGCAGGCGATGTAGGACTCGAACCTACAACCCTCGGTTTTGGAGACCGATGCTCTACCAATTGAGCCAATCGCCTATGGGTGTAAAGGACAGCATTATACAATATTTAGCATAGAATGCAAGCCTTTGGCGGTAAAATTGTTAATTTTTACCTGATATTACATCTATCAAAAGTCACTATATTAATTATAGGCTTTCTCGTTATGGTTTAGATTAACCATACACGTTAAATGCAGCGCTAATATAGCAAGCTATGCGGCAAATTACAATACAGTGCATTATAAATAAATAGCCAGTATCAAAAGTCACTCCATCAAAAGAACCATTTTACCAAAGCTTAGATCTAATGCTGCAAATACCCCTATTTACCTCCAAAAAAAAGCCACCCTAGATAGGATGGC
>NZ_LNDJ01000095.1 GCF_001444505.1 Psychrobacter piscatorii
AAGCTTTAAGACAGAGTGGATGCCAAAAAACGGCTATGACAATATTGATGAGGCTCGGCAGGCAGTAAATGATTATATTTGGGGCTATTATCAAAGTGTAAGACCACACAGCTTTAATGAGTATTTAACACCGAGCGAGAAAGAGAGACTTTATTTCAACAAAAACCTCTTAAGTACTGTCTAAAAATATTTGACCACTACAAGTATACAATGTGTATTCTCCTACGTTCTTTCAAATCTATACTTTACCTACCACTCACCACTCACCACTCATGTGATCATATAAATAACTTCAAATACCAGATATTAACAAGGAAAAATCACCACCTCATCACCTTCTTGCCATGGTTCAAACTTAGTCATAACTTGCAAAAATAACGGATGCGCAAGCCAATCTTGTAACCACTGCTGCAATTTAGGGTATGGCAAACCATAAAACACCTCACGATCAACATGCGCAAATTGACGAACAAACGGCATGATACCAATATCCGCTGTGGTCACACTGTCTCCTAATAGATAGACATTTTTTGTCAATAGCGTCTCCAATACCTGCAAAAACACCTCGCCCCGCTGTCGATACTCGCTCTGCGTCATCTCAGGATACCGATCTGCATATTTGTATCGATCTAGCCAATATTTAAACTCATTGTCATTTTGTACAATCAAGGCATTTGCTTGCGGTAATGTATTTTTATCAAGTAAGCCGTGTGGGTCATTCTGCGCAAGTGCCCACATCATAATCTCGTCACTTTCTTCAATGACGGTCCCATCCGCCAACTGTAAAACGGGTACTGTCCCTTTTGGGCTAATCGCTAACATTTGCTCGGGTTTATTCTTCAGCGTAACCTCCCGCAGCGCTACAGACTGCTCGGCAAATAAAAGACCGAGACGGGCACGCATGGCATAGGGACAGCGGCGAAAAGAATACAATCGATGTCGCGGTAAAGTCATAGTTGTCTTCCACAATTGAATAAAAACTAAATAGCATATCAATAAGAACCAGTAGGCTCAAACACACTGATATGGTTTTTATTAGGGAGTAGGTAAATATTATTAGGCGCGATGAGATCACACCGATTTCACTCTCGATGTTGACGGCGTTTGCAGCACCTAAATTCTTGTTTGACTGATAAATAAACACCAAAAAACTCAAAATATAATCACAGTCAAAGTTATTATAATGGCAACTTATTGTTGGCTAAAAACCATTGACACCTATTGTAAATATCATTTTTTTGAATTTATACTGGACTATTTTCTATAGTATAAGGACTGATACATGCAGTTTTTGAGGATGATAAGTCAGCAGTTGAGTCGGTTTACGGCTTTAGGGCGAATCATGTCCGTGATTACTGCACATGAATGTTAGAGGTTAAATACTGGGCTAAATACTCGTTTCTAACTATATCGACTGCTAACTAACTATATCGCCTGTTAAAGACGATACTATCTTAAGGTTCAGTTAAGGTTGCTCCTTTATGATGCTTTCATGATGTTAATCGTGCTAAAAGCTTTTAAACATTTGGAGACAGCTGATGTCATTATCTATTGATAGCACTCATACCTTACAGAATGTTCTAAATACGACCTTTTATATTGAAGCGGTTAAGCCAATGTCAATATTGGAAGTGCAAGGCATACCCTCCTCCCTCTATATTCGTGCCAGTACGCAAATGCCAATAGCGACATCGCCTACTTCATATGCCCAAAACCAAGATGCCCAAGCATTTATCAAACGCATATATGAGTACATCCATCATGCACGGTTAAGCTACTTTATGCCCATCTTGTTTTCAGGTTTTGCCGATATGCCGTCTTATGGTGATTGGTTATCTGCTGATAATAGTAATGCATTGCCTGCGTTTAGAGGTACGAGCGTTGCTATCGGTCTAAAGCCCATCTGTGAAGATAAGATATTTTTAGAGCAGTATTTAAATGCTCCGATACAAAACGAAATCAGCAAAGTGGCAGGCGAGCCTGTCAGTCGTCAGCGTATTTTTGAGATTGGCAATTTGGCATCAGGCTGTGCTGGTAGCGCGCGGCTGATGATAGCATTTTTGGTGTTTTATTTATCTACCCCTACCCTGAATCCTACGACTCATAAATACCAAACCAAAGCAGACTGGGTCGTGTGTACTGGCACCGATGCGGTAAGGCATATACTGGCACATATGGGCATTCGCAGTCATGTCATTGCCAAGGCCACTGCAGAAGCGCTAGAAGACCCTGAGCAAGTATCATCATGGGGCCATTACTATCAGCACAATCCTTTAGTAGTTGCTATCAATGTGGCCGATGCTAAGCGGGTATGCGCCCCACATTATCGCTATACCGAAACGTTAGAGATGAATGCTACCACGCGTTTGACGCTAAATAAGATAGCCGTTTAATACGCATGCATTAGCCAACCAATAACACTGCACCACCACAAGACAGTGAGAATACTATGCCCCCCATTTATACGGCGATATGTCAGCATGCCCGCCAAACTCCCAAGCAGGTGGCGATACAAACGATAGCTGACTATAACACGACCAGTCTGACCTATGGCCAGCTACAACGCACGCTATCCGCGCTTCATCAAACATTAGAAACATGGCAAGGCAAGCGTGTCGCCTTATATGCGCATAACGATATAGATTGGATCATACTCGATTTGGCATTGAGTACCGTCGGCGCGGTCGTTGTGCCCATCCCCTTATTTTTTAGTGCCGCGCAAATTGCGCACTTACTACAAGATGCGCAGATAGAGATGGTATACGTTGGCGCTGGTTTACAACTGCCAACCATAGACAAGACGGATAATTGGATAATTGCTGATACACCAGAGACAAAAACCATCAAGTCTGAGCAGGCGACTCATATCACAGGCCGTTTTTATCAACTTGCTGGCACCATCACTGACCATACCTTCACCGCTCAAAATTTCTCTACCACTAGCGACTTTTGCAAAGTGACTTACACTTCAGGCAGTACGGGTATGCCAAAAGGCGTGTGTTTGGGTCAAGAGACATTGATGCGTATTGTCGAGTCGTTATCGGGCGCGCTCGCTGACACCTTGACAGATAACACTAATAACGTGCTAGAAGTGACCGATACCACAAGCAATTTTAGTCATTTGAGCGTGTTGCCTTTTGCCACTTTATTAGAAAATGTGGCAGGCGTCTACGTGAGCCTATACATGGGCCGTACTTTGATGACAGGGCACATTGATCAATTTGGTTTGTTATCCAATCAAGCTTTTGATGCCAAGCGCTTGATGACAACGGTACAAACATACCATATCGCCAGCGTTATTTTATTACCGCAAATGCTAAAAGCGATTTGCGAGCACATGGCCGCCAATGAAACAACCGAATCTAGCGCCAATGCTGCTGTGCCATCATTAAAGTTTATGGCAGTCGGCGGCGGCAAAGTCTCCCCTCAATTACTACAAGACGCCAGTGCCTTAAGCTTGCCTGTTTATGAAGGCTATGGCCTGTCTGAATGCGGCTCGGTGGTCAGTCTCAATACTCCAAAAGCCAATCGTACAGGCAGTGTCGGTAAACCGATGCCTCACGCATCAGTCAGCATCGCAGACAGTGGCGAGGTGATGGTAAAAGGCAATGCGATGCAAGGCTACCTAAACCATGACGATAGCAAGGATGACGATGGCATCATTGCCACAGGGGATATCGGTCATTTAGATGACGACGGCTATTTATACATCACGGGTCGACGCAAAAACGTGCTCATCAGTAGTTTTGGCCGTAATATCTCGCCTGAATGGGTAGAAGCGCAGCTCTCAACGCAGCCCATTATTTATCAGGTCGCGGTACTCGGAGACGGTGAGCCGCATTTGTCTGCGGTGATAGTCGCCAACCCCAACATGGTCGCAACGAGCAATAATCCACAATCTGCGATTGCGCAAGCGATAGATGTCGTTAACCAAACCTTGCCTGACTATGCGCGTATCCAACAGTGGCATCTCGCCGAGCACCCTTTTAGTACGGACAATGAATTATTGACTGATAACGGTAAGCTACGACGCGCGCACATTTTTACCGCTTATCAATCGGTACTCGGCTTATAACGGACGATTTTACCAGCAGTACAACAATAGGACCATATTATGCAAACCACTCTTATGCCAAATAATTTGATAGAAAACGACCTGATACAAAGCAACTTGATAAAAAGCGACGTTATCGAACTTGACACTTTTGAGGCACCAACCTCCCACGCGTCTGCTAGCGTATCCCTGCCTAAAATCGCTGATATTTTAATGGAGTTGCAAACCCATGGTTGGACGTTACTTCGAGGCTATCACTACGATGTAGAGACGTTTAGCCAATTGATGAGTCAACTTTGTCAAACCTTGACCTACGATCCCGCCCGCCAAAACATCACTTCTGAAGCGCAAAAAGTGGATGCAGGCACGCATGCTATTGGACTACATATCGAAAATGGCAATACGCCGATGCCGCCTGACGTCATTGCTTTTTTTAGTGAATTGAGCGCCAAAAAAGGCTCACAAACAACGATATGTGATGGGCATGCGGTGTATCAAGCGCTATCACCTGAGCTAAAAGCTACCTTTAGTCAGCCGATGCGTATCAGTCGCTATTTGCCTCAAGCCATTTGGCAAAATTACGTGGCGACTGCGACCGGCAGAGCAGACGCCGATCAAATAAGCTTGGATGATTTAGAGACATTTATCACGGCGACGACGAGCAAGACGTTAACGCATCACGTAGAACCTCAGACAGACGGCGGCGTTCGGTACGTATTACAGATACCTGCAATTCGAGAAGACAACGTAAGCGGACAACTGGCCTTTGCAAATACTTTACTTGGGCCCTCATTTAACTATGAAAAACCTGAGTTCACCCTAGCAAACGGTCAACACGTTGATGATGCGCTCCTAGATGAGCTGACTCAGCTTTGTGAAAAATACACTCAAGACATTGCGTGGCAAAATGGCGATGTGGTGATACTCGACAACAAACGCATCATGCATGGTCGTCGACAAATTGATGTGCCTTTAACAGAGCGTAAGCTGTATATTGCGATGGGGCTTGGCATTAGGCATGGCATTAATCACTCAAACGATTAGCAACAGCACATCTCACCACAATCCGCGCTTCAATAGTCCGTGCTCTAACAATCAATGTTCAACAAGGATTCGATATCATGACACCAGCTAATGGCCAATCAGACCTAGTACAAGCTACGCTCAATTACACCATGCTAATCGGTGCCACGGGTGGTATCGGGCAGGAGATCGCACGGCAATTATGTGCCAATAATCAGCCTGTCATTTTGGTCGGGCGTAACAACCAGACCTTGACTCATTTGGTAGATGAGTTGACCAAAGACTATCCTGATGTCCCGCTTGTGTCTCATACGTGTGATTTAAGCTCGCAGACATCGCAATCGCTACTGGTAGAGGGACTGGGTGAAATGACACAAGGCCATAGAAACGTCATTGATACGGTCATACTCAACGCAGGTATCAATGATTTTGCTTTGCTCACGGATCAAAATGATGACACGATTGAACAGATGATGCTCGTCAATGTGGCGTATCCACTACAGCTTATAAAAAGACTGCTACCTATCTTGATAGCGCAGCCTAGCCCGAGCCAAATTATCAGCGTTGGCTCAACCTTTGGCAGTATTGGCTACCCAGGTTTTAGTGCTTATGGCGCGAGCAAGTTTGCCTTACGCGGTGCAAGTGAAGCGTTAGGCCGCGAGTATGCCGACACCTCAGTGACGTTTCGCTATTTTGCGCCCAGAGCCACCAAAACCACCATGAATAAAGACGCAGTCGTCGCTATGAATGAGGCATTGAAAGTAAAAATGGACTTACCTGAGACTGTCGCAAAAGCACTGATTCACTTTATATCAACCGATCAGGCGCATCAGCATTTGGGGTTTCCTGAGCGTTTTTTTGCATGGCTCAATCGATTGTTTCCCAACATCGTTGGCAACGCCATTGTCAAAGACCTGCCCACCATCAAACAATATGCTAAAAAATCATAATAATCGGTTAGGGTGTCATGGCATAAATCTGCTGTTAAATCGCCACGCCAAATAAGCGACCAATTAACGAGGTTGCCACCATGGCAAGCACGCCCCAAACCACGACTCTGGTAGTCGCCGGAATCACAGGTGCACCGCCTAGACGAGCAGAGATAATACCAAGTAACATCAAGCCCACTATCGTCAAAGATGACAATGACCAAACCAGTGTTTCCGCTGGTAACAGTAATATCCCAATAATGGGTAGTATTGCCCCCGCTATAAATGATAGTCCCGAAGCCACTGAGGCATGAATGGGCTTTGCTTCACTAATATCCGTCAGGCCAATCTCATCACGGGCATGGGCTTCTAACGCATTGTGCTCAGTCAAGCTCACGGCCACTTGATGCGCCAAATCATGCTCAAGTCCACGCGCCTCATAAATCTTGGTAAGCTCAAGCAGCTCGCGCTCAGCATTGTGCCTCAGCTCATGTCGCTCTTTATCGAGATCCGCCTTTTCGGTATCCGCCTGTGATGAGACCGAGATATACTCGCCAGCCGCCATTGATAATGCACCTGCGGTCAGCGCCGCCATACCTGTCAGCAGCAATGTCTGACTGCTTGTACTGGCAGCAGCCACCCCAACCAATAGACTGGCGGTCGAAATCAACCCATCGTTCGCCCCCAGCACTGCTGCCCTCAACCAATGATTGCGATTGCTCAAATGTGCTTCGTCATGAATAGAATGATGCATAAAATCCTCAAAAGGTAGAGACGCGAATGGGTATGCCCTAGTGTAGCTGATACAGATTAAGACAGTATGCTTTATATCTTATAACGGTTTTGAGAGTGCGTTCTTACTGCTGACCGTTACGATAAAGCCTGTTTCTGGTTGAGGGCGGTTGGCAAATGCTAAGGTAAGATTGTGCAGATCGGCAATTCGATTGGCAATTGATAGCCCCAGCCCACTACCTATTTGGGTTTGACCGGCTGGACGATAGAAGCGCTCGCTTAGCCGCGCTAGCTGCTCTGGGTCTGCGCCCAAGCCATTATCCACCACTTTGATACTATCAGTATCCAACTGCAGTTCGATCTGGCAGCCCTCTGGGCAATAGCGAATGGCATTGTCTAATAGGTTGCGGATTAGCAATTTAAATAACACTGGATTAATAAGAATGGGTAAAATATCGGCAGGATTGTCACAGTGTACGGTACGTCTTAATTGGATGTATTTTTCTCGAGCCAAGCGGTTGACATCACTCAGCACAGTATCGGTGAGCAGCAGCCAGTCTGGACGTTCTAATTGCTCAAAAGGCAACTGCTGTTGTGGCTCTATTTTGGCTAACACCAATAACTGATCGACCAAATGGGTGGCGCGCTCAATACCATCGCTGATTTTTTGCGTGTGATAAAACAGTTGACTGTCGTTTTCTATACCAGACAGCTGTAATAGCTGCTGCTGCAAAAGATCGGCTTGTAGTTTGAGCGCAGCCAGTGGGCTACGCAGCTCATGAGAGGCATCAGCGGTAAAGCGCTGCTCCCGTGCTAGAGTGTCTGCCACTTTCACAAACAACACGTTTAACGCGGTCACTAAAGGCTGAATCTCTTGTGGGACGTCTGCTGTAATCGGACGATCGTCTTGTGGCTTGCGCTGTTCTACCTCAGAACTAATCTGACTTAATGGCATCAGTCCGTGTCGTATCAATCCGATAGTCAAGATCATTAAGGAAAGCAGCCCAATTAACATCGGCAGTACTTGCACAGACATCGCTTCAACAATCATTTCTCGGCGAGAGGCAAGGTTTTGACCAATAGCAATCACACGCTCCTCACCCATATCATCGCTACGATAGTCATCATGCGCATAAAACAACCGCCAGCGTTTACTAAAAGGGTTTAGACGCTGATAAATAGCGTTGTCCTCTTCTACAAAACCGCGCTGATCTGGCAAAAAAGAAAACGACTGTCCGTTCTCGTCAGCCGCTAATAAATGCCCCTCTTTATCCCAAATAGCAAAGCCCATGTAATCGTCTTCTGCATCACCCAAATCGCCTGACAGCGCCTTACTTTTTAAATTATATATTTTGGCGACGGGTTTTCCATTGTGCTCTGTCTCGTTATTATTGTCGCGGTCACTTTGCTCATCGTTATCAGCAGAGATGCCCATCAAATAACGAACCACTTGGGTGATTTGTGTGTCATTCATCTCATTGATTTCGTGCCACAACCGCCAAGCAATAAAACTTGACGTGACAAGCCACAGCAAAGGCAGACCAATGAGTAAGGAGATGAACAGTCGCTGCTGGATACTTTTCATAAGCTCATAGGTTGCTCATATATGGTTTGTATATTGAAAGCCAAATTGAATATAAACATATTAATGATTATGGGCTGGATTGAGATGGTAGCCGATACCGCGTTTGGTTAAAATAAAGTCATTGCCCAGCTTTTTGCGTAAATGATGGATATGTACTTCAATGGCATTGCTCTCAATATCCTGTTGCCAGCCATAGAGCTTGTCCTCTAAGCTTGCGCGGCTGTGAATCTGTTTGGGATGGGTCAGCATTTGCTCGAGTATCGCCACTTCTTTGATGGTGAGCTCAACGACTTGGCCTTGATAAGAGACTCGGTGATTGTGCGGCCAATAAGCGACGTCACCATAACGAATCTCAGGCTGGCTACGTCCTTGACTGCGCCGTATCAACGCCTGCAGGCGGGCAACCACTTCATCTAGTGCAAATGGCTTGACCAGATAATCATCGGCGCCCGCATTGAGTCCAGCCACGCGGTTGGCAATCGCGTCACGAGCCGTAATGATCAATACCGGCGTATCTAGCTGTTTGTAGCGCCAATTTTGTAGCACCGTCATGCCATCCCCTCTTGGCAAGGTCAAATCAAGTAGCACCGCGTCAAACATACCCTCTTGCAGTGCCATCTCACCTTGCTTGGCATCACTAAACCAATCGACCATCATACCATGGCTTTTGAGTCCAACAACGAGACTTTCAGCGATATTGCTATCATCTTCTATTAATAGTATGCGTGCCATGATTGTCCTATTACGTTATGTACTCTATTGTCTTTTTTATTGTGGGCGACGCGGCGTCACCGTTTTATTACCCGTTATCATCGACTTGATCAGGTTTTGCCTTTCCCAATAGCTCATGGCAATCGCAGAGATAATATGCAGCGGCACCAACAAGTATAAACTATTGGCCAGTATCTCATGAACTTCTTCAAGGACATCTTTACTGGCAAAAATGTTGGCTTCCATCAGATAGCCACTAATACCCAAGCCAATAATCACCGCCCATAACGCAAACATCATCAGGGCAGCCAATGGATTATGACCCAAATGCTGCTCGTCTGTGTGGCGAATACTCAAATCAGATAGGTGGTGCTTAATACGAGACGGCGTGGGGAAAAAGTCACTGAAACGTGCATAACGCGTCCCCACAAAGCCCCAAAGTAGACGGATAACCACTAGCCCCACCACGATATAACCGACATATTGATGCAGCTCACTACCTTCTTCGGTAAACAGCAAATTGGCAGTGATACCAGCCGCGACGGCCCAGTGAGTCACTCTAACCAAAGTGTCCCAAACTCGTACTTGTCGAGTTTTAGGAGTATTTGATAAAGACATATCAGGCTCGTGTGCCGGATTGCTTGTGCTATGTTGGGTCATGACCGTCACTCCTTTAATGGTTCGTTTGTTTTTGACGACATGATTGCTAAACATCGAATCTAGGCGAGATACCGCTAGTAGACTCGCCATCACATCGTTTGCTCTACCGCTATTACAACAAACAAACCTTAAGAGGAGCTTAGGAAACTAAGAATTCGAACTTTAAAGTAGTGAATAATCTACCTGACATTCATAGATAATTAAAAGTACATTTCAAAACAAGAAATTGAGCAGGCAAGACCACTATTGGCAATATAAATAATACATTTAAAATTTTAACCTGAAAATATATTTAGCATTAGCTCCGTAATAATATTGATAATGAAAATTATTATCAATATAATAACGATTTAAATTACATGCTGGAAATATTCATGCAATTGTCTCGCTTATCTGCTGCGTTATTTAATCTTTCGAATGTATCTGGTTCTTCTCTACGATTAGCATCTATACCTTCTAGATTGGTATCGACTAAATCCCTCTCTTTAAAGACACTATGCTCAACCTGTCTATCTACTTCTGTCATCGTATTAACAACGAGTCAATCGGCATGGGCACAGGCAGATGATGTAGATGCTCAAACCACTCCTAATGTGGTACTTGATACTATCGTCGTCACTAGTAGCGCTGATGCTTCAGCGGATGGATTGCCAGATGCTTATGAAGGTGGCCAAGTTGCGACCGGTAGCCGCGTCGGAATCTTGGGTAACCAAGACATCATGGATACGCCGTTCTCTACCACCTCATACACCAATGAATATATCACCAATCAGCAAGCCCAAAGTGTAGGCGATCTACTCAAAAAAGACCCAACCGTCCGCGTGGCAAGGGGTTTTGGTAACTTCCAAGAAGCCTACTTTATGCGCGGTTTCATCACCACATCAGATGACACCATGTACAATGGTCTATACGGCATCTTACCAAGACAGTACATTGCAACTGAATTGTTTGAACGGGTGGAAGTCCAACGCGGCGCTTCTGCCATGCTAAATGGTGCAGCACCCAGTGGCGGTAACGCAGGTGGTACAATCAATTTGCTACCGAAACGTGCTAGTAATGAGCCACTACGTGAAGTGACGCTTGGTTATGGTCAAGGTGACCAAGGTAAGGTCGCGGTAGATGTCAGTGATCGCTTTGGTAGCGATGATGCTATTGGTGTTCGTTTTAATGCTGCTTATCAAGATGGTGACAGTGCTATCGATGATGAGTCGTCGACCTTGGGTCTGGCTGCCCTTGGTTTGGACTATAGAGGGGATCAGTATCGCCTATCAGCAGATTTAGGCTGGCAAGACAATAAGCTGTCAGAGACTCGTCCTAGTGTCAATCTTGGTGGGGTGTCTAGTGTACCAAATGCGCCAGACGGCTCAAAAAATTGGGCGCAGCCTTGGACCTACTCAGATGAAAAGGATGTCTTTGGTACGATCCGAGGAGAATATGACTTTAATGACAATATTACCGCTTATGGTGCATACGGTGTGCGAAGTGGCGAGGAAGAAAACTCACTAGCCACGTTAACTGTCAACAACGTTGATGGTGCGGGTACAGTTTATCGCTTTGACAATACTCGAGAAGATAAAGTACAAAGCGCCGAGCTCGGTCTGCGTGGTAAATGGCAAACGGGTAAAATTGGTCATGATTGGGTGTTAGCAGCTGATATATACGATCAAGAAGAAAAAGGCGCTTACGCTTTTGATTTTGGTAACCAACTCGCAACCAATTTGTACAACCCAACCGACTACACTGAAGTCCCTTTTACAAGCACAGCAGTCTTCGGTGGAAATTTAGACGACCCCAAATTAACCAATAAAAAGCAGTTCCAAAGCTTTGCGCTAGCAGACACCATATCACTGTTCGACGATAAGCTAAAAACCACTTTAGGCGTGCGTCATCAGAACTTAAAAACCACCAGCTATGATGCCAACACGCAGGCAGAAACGGCTCATTACGATAAGAGTGAGTGGACCCCAAGTATCGGTATTGTCTATCAGCCAACAATGGACTGGTCTGTGTATGGTAATTATATCGAAAGTCTAGCAGCGGGAAAAAGAGCACCTCTAGAGAATAATGGCAATCCTGTTACCAATGCAGGACAAGACTTAGCTCCCTATGTAAGCGAACAAACTGAAATTGGCGTGAAGTATGACAACGGGCTTATTGGCAGTAGTCTCGCTGTCTTCCGAACTGATGAACCACGTGCTTATACCAACAACTCAAATACGTTTACTGCGGCTGGAGAAAACCGCCATCAAGGTGTGGAGTTGACTGTCTTTGGTAGCCCAAGTGAAAACATGCGCCTCAATGCTGGTGTTACTTACTTAAGTGCTGAGCAAAAAGACACTGGTGATAGTGCATTAGATGGCAATCGAGTGATTGGTGCGCCTACCTTACAGAGCAATGTCAACCTAGAGTATGATTTAGCCGCAGTTGAAGGACTGACATTAACGGGCGATATTATCCACACAGGCTCTCGTTATTCGGATAATGCCAATACCTTAAAGGTTGATGGTTATACGACCTTAGACCTTGGTGCACGCTATCGCACTACGCTAGCAGGACAAGACGTTACTCTAAAAGGCGTGGTAACCAATGTCACGGGTGAAGATTATTGGCAGTCAGTAGGCGGTTATGCAGATTCAGGCTATCTAAATGCAGGTGAGCCAACGGCCTTAAAAGTGTCAGCCACATTCAATTTTTAACATATATCAGCTATAGTTGATTCAATTTAAAAGTAGTACAAGGCAGCCCAGTGCAGATGTATATGTGATACTTGAAGCGAGGTTAACGCTGTAATTCTTTTATAGAGAATTGACTATAAAACGTACTTATCTAACTAACTTCAGTAAAAGGGATTAGGTGTGACCTATTCCCTTTTATGCCATCAAACATCCATACTATTACTGAGTCACTATGTCCTCTCGTGCCAGCGTTTCTCTACATCATATGATTTGGGCACAGTATCGTCTGCCCTTTCTAAAAGTCATTTTACTCAACTTAATCAATGCTGCCGTCAGTGTGGGTATCATTGCTTATATCAACCAAACCTTTATCAGCCAGTCTGAGCTGACAACCTTATCATGGTCGAGCTTAGGGCAGTTTGCTCTGCTCGTGCTGCTGTTGCTGGTGACTACCTTCGTATCGCAATACGCACTCACCCGTTTGGGGCACAAGTTTGTCTATGAGCTCAGAACCAAGCTGGTCAAACAAATCATCGATACCACCGTTCCTCAGATAGATCATTTGGGTAGTGCGCGGTTACTTGCCAGTCTATCCTCAGATATTCAGTCTATTACCGTCGCCTTTGTTCGGATGCCGGAGTTGGTGCAAGGCGTTATCCTCTCTGTTGGTGTGGGGTTATATCTGGGCTGGCTGTCGCTACCATTACTGCTGATTGTCATGTTTTGGATTGCGATGACGATTTGGATAAGCACCCTATTGGTCAAGCATGTCTATACACATTTGACAAAGTTGAGAGAGATTAATGACGTCTTATATCAGGATTATCAATCGATTATAGAAGGTCGTAAAGAGCTGGCACTTAACCAACACCGAGCAGAAAAATTGTATACAGATGATTTTTTGGCCCATGCTAAATCCTATGAAAAGACTGTCACCAAGTCTGATACTTTTCATTTATCAGCGGTGAATTGGTCAAATATTATGATGTTTGCATCGATTGGGGTGATATTTGCCATATCAAATTATCTCGGCATCTCGATGGGCATCGCCACTACTTTTTCTTTAACGATTCTATTTATGCAGTCGCCGCTGCTTCACGCCGTCGGTGCATATCCAACACTACAGACGGCTCAAGTCGCCCTAGACAAAATACAGTCGCTAGAACTGGCTGAGCACCAACCTTTATTTAGAACGGACAACACCAGCCAACACTGGCAAACCATCTCGCTAACTGATGTTAACTATCGCTACAATGTTTCCAATAACAATGTTTCGAATGCCAGTGATAATGCCAATAATAGCAATGATACTGATGCTCAGGCATTAATAGCTAAAGACAGCGATCACTCTGGTAATATTTTAAAAGACGTTAATCTAACGCTACGACGAGGCGATGTGGTGTTTCTGATCGGGGCGAATGGTAGCGGCAAATCGACACTTGCCAAGATTATTACAGGCATTTTCACCCCTACCACAGGTGTGGTAACCATCGACAAACAGCCCGTTGATTCACAGAATAATGCCGATTATAGACAGCTGTATTCTGCCATTTTTAGCGATCAGCATATTTTTAAGCAATTGATTGGCAGACAAGGACAGCAGCCAGACGAAGCACTGGTCAATGCGTGGCTGCATAAATTGAACTTGCAAGATAAAATAAGTGTGGCTGACAACCAGCTGTCTACCGATAAGCTATCGCAAGGACAACGCAAACGCTTGGCCATGCTTATTGCTGTCGCTGAACAAAAAGACATCTTGTTACTCGACGAGTGGGCTGCGGACCAAGATCCTGCGTTTCGCCGCGTGTTCTATCAAACCCTAATCCCTGAGTTAAAAGCACTCGGTAAAACGCTGTTTATTATCAGTCACGATGATGGTTACTTTGAGCATGCAGATCGACTGTTACTCATGAAACAAGGCCGCCTCATTGAGCTCAATGCTGAAGAGCGACAGCGGGCGAGTAAAGATGCCATTGCCATGTTGGCGTAAGTGTTCACTTAGTAAAAAGTCAATCACGGATAATAACAGAAGCGGGAAATCTTGGTACAAGATGCCCCGCTTCTATTGGGGTGTGTCTTCATTTTAAAAATGGTAATAAAAATGAGATAAATTGCCGTCAAACAAGGAAAATAGTGTCGATAATATCGAGATATTAACCAGCTATTTGACGCGGTTTGGCAAAATTTAGCCATTTTTAGCCCATTTAGATGATCATCGATTGAATTGAAGACATGCCCTAAATAAGAATAACTTTTTGCACCATTTATTTACTTTAATAATCTCTGCAAAAACCCAACACGAGAAATCACTAAAAAGTCCAATAACGCAATAATCACAATCGCAATAATGGCAGTTGGGAATATGATAGCCACTGCCAATAAAGGAATAGCGAGCGGCCACCAAACGGTAAAACGCTGCCCACGCGCTGGCGGGTTGAGGCCGCGATACTCACTAGCATGACGCGGGCGACGCTGCCACCACATGACATAGCCACTCACACACATGGCAATCACCGATAGACAAAACAGCACATTGGCCAGTAAGCTCCACCAGCCGAGCGTGCCCATATGCAGTGCGAGACCTGCCGCCATAAACTTACCAAAAGCATTGTAATCATCATAGCGTATATCCGCCAAGATATTGCCCGAATAGCGGTCGATATGTACCGTGCGATCAGCCGTTGGGCTCTTCATATCGTAGCTCATGGAGTCTTGGCTAATCGTCCAGACGCCAGTACTGCCTTGGGGCAGATTTAATTGATAACGCCCGTTAAACCCAATTTCACGAGCAAATCGATCTACGGTATCAATCATAATGGGTATATTAGGCGCAATACCATCCTTCCCCATGGTCGTGCCAGATACGGGCATCGGTGTCAGCTCAAGCACCCAAGGTACTTCTTTGGCTGTACCCGAGTTCAAGACACTGCCATGCGTAGGCACGACAGCGGGCGTCGATCCATGAACATGGGGCGCAGCATCGGCGTTGTCCATATCCATACCAGCCTGATGCTGACTGTGGTCGATAGAGACAGGCACTGGTGCCACGCCCCATTTCCCTGCAGGAAACTGACTCCATGCTTGCACGACTCTCTCGCCCCATACACCTGCCCACGCCATTCCTGATATACAAAAAAACAGCAGTAACATAGATATCCAGCTACCGAGCGTGGCATGAATAATACGGATAAATGAGCGTTTTTTCTTATTAGGCGCAGTGTCATTAGGAATAAGCATGGCTTTGATGGATTTGCGTTTTTGCCACCATAGATACCAGCCCGACAATATCAGCAAAATCGTTAATGAAGCAGCCGTCTCTAACAGATAATCACCAAATTTACCCAATAGCAAATCACTATGAATACTGTCAAAGGTATAGTACAGATTGCTATTGGCAGGACGACTAGCAACGATGTCGGCTGTGTAAGGGTTCACTGCCACCATATTATCGTGATCTGCTGACTTGATCTGAAACAAGGCAACCGTATCCGTATCACGCGGTGCAATATATTTAATCAGTGTACTGTCAGGTAGCGTGCTTAGCGCATTTTTTGCTTGCGTCGCGACGGGAGCCCGAACTGTCGATTCTGGAATAGCGACGGTTAAACGGTCATTATCACGGCCTGCGGTATTGGACATAAACAGCATACCAAGTGCGCTACACGCTAGGATAATTAAAAAAGGCGCGACAAACATCCCTGCATAAAAATGCCAACGCCATACCGTAAAATAGCGTTGGTTATTGGTAGATTGGTTGGAGGGTGTGTCCATAAATGTGACCTTAAACAATCTTTGGTTGCTCAATGAACAACGTAAACCTATCGATAATAATGGTATATCTGCTTACAAGACCAATTTTAAAGAGTCTCGAAGCGAGCTAGAATAAAGCCGTACAGTAACGTCGATACAGCGATGTAAAATTCTACTGTAAATAATTGTATTCAGAATGCTGCTGCATAATACGAGAAAAACCTGACAAAAACCATCTTTTAAAATACATCGCACAAAACAGCAAGTCTGCGTGACTTTATTCGAAATACTCTGTTTTTAGCTTCTTATTAATAGTGCAAATACTTCTCAAAACTGACTCTTTGTAATTTTTTAATGATAATAATTATCATTAGTGTTATTATTAGCGTCGTTGTAAATTTGCTTTAACTGTCACAAATAACATTTAATCATTTTAGTCCAAGAGGAAATCTGATGCGGTCTCATCTAACCACTAACGTTATTCGCAAAAAATATCTCACCACAGCAGTACAAATTGGCCTGATCATGAGTATGAGTCACGCCGCTTACGCTGTAGAGACGACAAACAATACTGAAAACGATGAGGCTGCTACACCATCAGCTACCTTGGATACAATTACCGTTTATTCAGATGGCTATCGCAGTACGGGCACCAAAACTGCCTTAGACCCCAATGATGCACCAATGAGTTATACCAGAATTGACCAAGACCTTTTACAAAAACGCCAAGCGGATAGTGTCAATGCTGCTCTACGCTATGAGCCTGGTGTGAGCACTGAGAGTCGTGGCACGGTCTCTATCTTTGACGAGTACAACATCCGCGGGTTTAAAACCTATTCAAACTTTTATGACGGTCTAAGATTGCCTTATGATGGTGCATATAACCTGATGCCCCAAGTCGATGTCTATGCGACTGAAGCGGTCGAGGTAGTGAAAGGTTCGGCATCTTCATTGTATGGTTATGCAGCACCTGGCGGTATGGTCAATCAAATCGCCAAAGCCCCTAAAAGCACGCAAGAGAACGAAATCCAGCTGCGACTGGGTAATCAAAATCTAAAAGAAGTGGCCGTCGATAGTACGGGGCCTATCACGGACACCTTGAACTATCGCTTAGTCGCGCTAAAACGCCAAAAAGACGGTCAAATGCAAACCACAGAAGAAGAGCGATTGTTGATTAATCCATCGCTTGAATGGCAAGCGACGGATGATGTCTCAATACTTGCCAATCTGTTTTATCAAGATGATCCCGAAATGGTGCCCTCTACCCCATTACCTGCTGTCGGCACTGTCTACAAGGCAAGCTACGGCAAATTGGGTAGTGATGCTTATGCAGGCGACGAATGGAATAAATTTAGCAAAGAAGTATTCATGCCAAGCGTCACCGTCAATTGGGACATCAATGATCAGTTGACCTTTAAACACATCACGCGCTATACCGATGCCGAAGCGCAGCAACGCAATATGTATAATGATGAAGGATTTGTAGAGGGTAGTGATACGATTTTAGACCGTATAGCTTACACAACAGATGAAAGCATGAAAAACTGGACCACAGACAACCAACTGGCCTATAAGTTTGATACCGCCAATACCTCACATAATCTATTGTTTGGTGTTGAGTATCAAGAGACAGACAGCACGGCAACTTATTATGACGCTGGCGCAGATGGTACACCAAACCTTGACTTATCGAATCCAGATTTTTCACAAATCAGCACCGATATTCTACCATTAGATACCTTTAGTCGATACGATGATATCGAACAAAGCCAGCTTGGACTCTATGTGCAAGATGAAATGACGTGGCAAGACTGGACAGTGGTGGCAGGCTTACGACATGATAAATTCAAAAGTACCCTTGATCGAACCGATACATCGAAAGGTGTAATCCCTAGTGAAAAAATGATCAACAATGACGCGTCAGAAACCAGTGGACGTCTTGCTGCTATTTATAACTTTGATAATGGTCTATCACCGTTTTTGAGCTACTCACAGTCGTTTCAACCAGTTGTTGGTAGCAACTTCATTACCAATGAAGCATTTGAACCAACCACGGCCGATCAATTAGAAGCTGGCGTCAAATATCTATCACCAGACCGTGCTACTCAAGGAACGCTTGCCGTATTCGATATCACGCAAAAAAATGTCGTGGTGTCAGATTACGTCAACTATACAAATCAAACACAAACTGGTGAAATTGAGTCAAAAGGCTTTGAAGTTTCAGCCAGTCGTATGCTCAATGATTGGGTAGATCTCTCGGCAAGCTATAGCTACACCGACGCTGAGATCACAGAAGAAGAAATTAATCCTGAAGTGATCGGCAATACTCCTGCCCAAATAGCCAAGCACAAAGCCACGCTATGGGCCGACTACTATGCGACAGACAAACTCACTCTCAATGCAGGTGTTCGCTATGAAGGTGGGATGCAGTTAGACAAGCAAAATTCAGATGAGCTACCAAGTGTGACGTTGGTCGATATTGGCGGTAATTATCAGATCAACCCAATGCTCGCTGTCGGCGCGAGTATCAATAATCTGTTTGATAAACGTTACGTTGGTGCTTGTTATGATATTAACAATTGCTGGATGGGGCCTGAGCGTGAAATGTCGGTCAGCCTAAAAGCCAGTTTTTAAACCTGATTTTTTAAACTTAACAAGACGGTTATTAGGGTGTGTTGAACATTCGACCATGGCACTGA
>NZ_LNDJ01000096.1 GCF_001444505.1 Psychrobacter piscatorii
AATAGATCTCTTGCAAAAGTACCAGTTTATTGACTGCCACTGACGGAGTTACAAGGGCTAGAAATGACTTATGCAAGAAGTCTAATATATGTGCTTACTATGAATTTTGATGATTATAATTTTATTTCTCAAGTTAATGGTATGAATAAAAACATTGAGATAGATAATAGGAATTTAAATATTGATAGGTTTAATAGTATATATGAAAGTGATATTTGCAAAGAGGTTCAGGTTAGTATAGTAGAGGCTGCAATGATTAAATACTTTCAACCTAAGTATAATAAAATATATAAAGATAACTTTCCTAATAAGAGTTATAAAATTTTAGAAGATGTTTTTGCTCTTGATTTTACGGGAGTTATAGTGAATATTAACTCTGATAATTTGTATTGTCGTTTGTTTTCCGAAGTTGTTGAACCTTCAGAGAATCATTCTTGCGTATTTGATTTGTCTAACGAAGATAAAAGACAAGGTTTTTTTGAAGCGTTTTATAATACAAAATAGATTACTTTAATTTGAATAGTCTACTGTCCGCGTAAGAGTTTATAAATTTAAATGCTTTAACCTATGCTTGTAAACTAGTAAAAATGCTTTTTTATACGCTATTATTACTATAATTATCTGTATGAACGTAAGGAACACCATGAACCATCTCACAGTTGGACAACGCGCGCCTTTAAGTAACCTTGCTATTGGAGCCTTTCCTAAAAAGTGTGTAACTGCTTATAATCCACTAACAGGAGAATAAGCAATGACTAACCAATCTGACATCAAGAAACTGGCTGAGCAAATGGCCAGCAGCATGAAAAGCTTCGATGACATCAAAGACTTTCAGAGGCAGCTCATGCAATCTTTTATCGACACCGCACTTGAAGCCGAGATGGAAGATCATCTCGGTTACCCCAAGCATGAGAAAGCCGATAAACCTAATAAGCGCAACGGGCACACTAAAAAGACCGTCCGCAGTGACACAGGCGAGCTTGAGATCTCCACCCCCAGAGACCGCGACAGTAGCTTTGAGCCTGTACTTGTCAGTAAGCATCAAACCCGTATTTCAGGTCTTGATGACAAAATCATCAGCTTTTACGCCAAAGGTCAAACCACTACTGAGATTGTCGAAACCATCAAGGACATCTACGACGTCGACATCTCAAGCAGCTTGGTTTCCAGAGTCACTGACAACATCTTGGATGACATCACCGCTTGGCAGAACCGGCCACTGAGCAGTGTTTATCCTATCGTCTACTTAGACTGCATTGTCGTCAAAGTTCGTCAGGACAAGCAGATCATCAACAAAGCTATCTATCTGGCCTTAGGCGTTGCTCTTGATGGTAAAAAAGAGCTGCTTGGCATGTGGCTATCAGAGAACGAGGGCGCTAAATTCTGGCTTGGTGTTCTCACTGAGCTACAAAACCGCGGGGTTCAAGATATTCTTATTGCCTGTGTAGACGGCCTAAAAGGCTTCCCTGATGCCATCAATACGGTCTACCCTAACGCTCAGGTTCAGCTGTGTATCGTGCATATGGTGCGCTATTCGATGAAGTTCGTACCTTGGACGGACAAGAAGGCCGTAGCAGCTGATTTAAAGGCCATCTACGGTGCTGATACACTTGAGATGGCAGAGGCCAACCTTGAGCACTTTGATGAAGTATGGGGCAAAGAGTACCCGCATGTCATCAAGTCTTGGCGCAATAACTGGGAGGGCTTAACGGTGTTCTTTGAGTATCCGAAAGACATCAGAAAAGTGATTTATACCACCAATGCGATAGAGTCGCTAAACAGTGTGATTCGGACGGCAGTGAATAAGCGTAAGGTGTTCCCATCTGATCAGGCAGCATTCAAGGTAGTATATCTGGCAACCCAGCAGGCCTCTAAAAAGTGGTCGATGCCCATCCGTAACTGGACGTCTGCTTTAAATCGCTTTATGATTATGTTTGATGATCGTATCAGTAAGCATTTAATCTAAAGGGCAGTTACACAGAATTCGGGATGGTCTCTGCTATTGATGACACTGCACCCATCACGCTTAAATTCACCCGCCAAAGTTCGATAGAGATGGATATCAGCTTCTTATATTAATTTAATTCAAAACCTAAAAAACCGCCACAGCAAACACTATGGCGGTTTTTTATTACTCAAAATATCTTAACTGCTAAGATGTCTACAACGCCCACAGCGACTGATATTGCTCGTCGGTTAAGGTCACGATATCGATTTCGGCTAGCATCTCGCGTAGCTCTTGCCACTTATCTGCATCGGGCTTGATTGGTGTAATCAATCTGCCCAATGTATTATCAATGATCGCATCCATCAGCACATCGGCTTCGGTTTTACTATAGTTATAATACATACGGTGAGCAGTCTCTGGATCATTTTTACACAGCTCAGTCATCTGGTTGGTCACTTGGATAAAGGTATCTATCGCGTCCTTTTTTGCGCTATAGATCTCATCCGTCGTGAGGATTTCTAACGCCGAAAAGTTCGGATAAGGTGACAGATGCTGATCGATAAACGTAAAGTCTAGCCCTTCATGAGTCGCTTCAACGCCTTCAAAGTTATAAAAGCACAGCCATGCACCATCGAGACTTGGGTCTTCTTGCAGGTTTTTTATATGATAGAAGTCCTTTTGCACAAAGCTCACATTGTCACGGCTGATACTAAAGCCATTTTTTTTGGCATAGCGGGCTAATATCTCAAAGCCAATACGATTGGTCTTTTCTTCAGCCGACGGGGTACAAATGCGAATCGGCTGATTGTTCTTGAGCTTATCCATGCTGGATTGCTGCATCAATATGCCGCCATCGGTCTCAAAAAAACAGCCAAGCGCACGCAGATTAGGCGCGTAATGCTCAAACAGATGAATTGGCTCATTCACATGCAGATCGATGCTTTGATTTTGCAATTCAGCAAAGCCATCATAGTGGTCATCAGGCTCAATGATGGTGATATCTAGCCCTGCCTGCTCATACGCACCTGTGGTCACACCCGCGATAAAGGGCAGGTGATCAGGGTTTAAGAACCATTCGAGGGTAAGGGTCAATTTGGTGGTTGACTGCATGGTTGTTTCCTTTTTAATGATAGAAAACAATCAGACTGATGCTGTTTAAACAAAACAAAAAAGGCAAAACAAGAAAGGCAAAATCTCAACATGTAAGGCGCTATCAGATCAGCGCGTCAGGTAGAGGTTTCTCTTATTCATAGACTGCTTAGGGTCTGTCATGCTTGTTTCCTACGTCAGTGCTAACTGCTTCAGGTTCACGGGTGTGTCTCAGCGATGGTTTTAACAATCGTTACAAGGTTAAAAGCAAAGCACCCCGACAAGATTGAGTAGTGCTGCATTATTTTTGATCAGTACTGCTAATGGCTATTATCGATGGCTACTGCATCATCATAGACGACTTGTAAGCGGTGATGCAAGCGTATCAGGAATGACAATGAAAGGTGATGACTGACGCTCGTTAACCGCCCTTTATAACAGTTCTCATTTGTGACGGCTTTTTATAAGCGCTTTTAATCTTATAAGCGCTTTCAATCGACGTGTTAATAGAAGAGCGCAGTATTTGCCATTGGTACTTACCCAATCACTAACCAACGATACTGATCGATAGCAAAAAGCTTGTATAAATGGGCTTGTACAATTTTTGGTGATATTGCATGCTTGGTTATTCATACAAGTAGCCATGTAAATACTTTTGATGGCTACCAAAATCATTCACCGCACCGTCCATCGACATCACTTATATGACCCATAATAAAAAAGCGTTTTATCATAGGCCTAAGACCAACCAATCCAGAAGTCCAATGATACGCTGGACCTTTGTGACGCTTGGCTGGGTATTTTTTATTTTAGGTATTATTGGGATATTACTGCCCGTCATGCCGACTGCGCCTTTTATATTACTGGCGGCAGGGTGCTGGGCGCGTAGCTCGCGGCGCTTTCATTTTTGGCTAATCAATCACAAATACTTCGGCAAATACGTCCGTGATTGGGAAGAAAATCATGCCGTGCCGCTTTATGCTAAGTGGCTTGCGACCATCATGATGGCGATATCGACTGCCATGTTGTTTTATCGTCTGCCCGCTGATATGACATGGGCGGCATGGCTGGTAGCACTGGTCTGTAGCGGGGTTGCCGTCTATTTGTTTCGTCTGCCAAATGCCAAATAAAGTCGCCAATATATAGGGCAATAGTTAAGTCCAGTTACATAAAACCTGAGATAAGGCTTGCGATACTAGGATGTTCCCCCTATAATACATCCAAGCTTAAGAGCAGTTCTGCACCAAATCATTACCTCGTAGTATTAGTTATAATCCTTCGTTTTAATATTTATCGTTCAGTAGCTATTTGCAAGCGTTATCGGTCTATTAGACCACAAATAAATTAAATATCAGGGTTATGACTATGTCAGACGTTCAAAAAGGTACAGTTAAGTGGTTCAACGAAGCTAAAGGTTTTGGTTTTATTGCTCCAGAAAACGGCGCAGACGTTTTCGCTCATTACAGCGAAATCTCAGGCTCAGGTTTCAAAACTTTGGCTGAAGGCCAAGAAGTTGAGTTCACTGTAACTCAAGGCCAAAAAGGCCCACAAGCACATAACATCGTTGCTATCTAATTTGTCTTTATAGACAGATAGATGAAAAGATGTAAAAAAGCGAACCTTCGGGTTCGTTTTTTTTCGTCTGTGATTTGGTATTAAATGAAACGACAGATATAAAAATGCCTCCGACTATATGGATAGTTAGAGGCATTTTTGTACTGGGTACTGAGGTAAGTAAATAAGCGTGAGCAATTGACTTATTATATAAAGCTAATACCGATATTGATCAGACCACCGCCCAGTATTAACCAGCCAAACATCACCGCTCCTAAAATCAAAGGTTTAACGCCCGCTTGCTTAATCGCGCTTAGATGAGTAGTCAAACCTAGCGCAAACATCGCCATCGTCAGCAATATGTCATCTAGCATAACCATGCTTTGCTCGATACTTTTAGACATTGGTATCCAAGTATGCAATAAGACAATAGCGATAAAAATAAACGCAAACCATGGCACCTTGACTTGCTTGACGCGGGTCATAAATGGCGCTGCCTCGTTTTTACTGTCCTCATCGTCTATAGCGGCATTATCTACGGGGCGATCTTTGGTTAGCGCAAATGATAATACGAGCAAAAAAGGCGCGAGCATCATAACGCGTATCATCTTAGTCACGACAGCGGTATCGCCAATCTCAGTATTGATTGCATTGCCTGCGACCACGACTTGCGCCACCTCATGTACGGTTGAGCCCGTGTACATGCCATACTGCTCGGCACTGAGCCAAGGCCGTAACCAACCAAGCTGATATAAAAAAGGGTAGAGCAGCATCGCAATAGTACCAAATACCACGACCGTTGCCACAGCAATGGTGACTTTGTGGGCTTGCGCGTTGACCACTGGCTCTGCGGCGATGACGGCAGCAGCACCGCAAATACTTGCGCCCGAGCCAATCAAAATGACCGTTTCTTTATCGACTTTTAACCATTTAGTACCTAACCAATAGGTCAGCATAAAGGTCGTCGTCAATACGAGTGCATCGGTCATAATCGCTGGCATACCGACGCTCGCCACTTGCGTCATAGTCAGCTTAAACCCATAAAACATAATCGCGAGGCGTAAAATCTGACCCTTAGCAAAGCAAACGCCGCCGTTTAGACGCTCAGTGAAATTGGGATAAATGGTATTACCCAATATCATACCCAGCAAGATCGCGAGCGTTAAAGAGGATAAGCCAACGATACGCCCGTTTGACCACATATTCAAACTCGTGTTTAACCATAAGCAAAACAAACCACCGATCAGTACCACAGCCAAACCCGCCAAGTGGCGTTGGCTTGGAATGTAGTTACTCACTGAGCGACTGACTGATTTGGCTAGTGTATGCATAAGAGGCATATCCTATTACTGATATTAAAATAAGCATAAGCTTATGAGTAGACAGTATAAGCTGACTATATTTATAATAAAAACAGATTAATAAGATATAAACTATCGATATTTTAGGTTAGTGTTTACGGTAGAAATAGATATACCGCGCATGAGTAGCAAAAAAAGACATGTATAGCGAATAAGACAGACTAAAAAATGACATAAGGCATCATCAATAACATGAAAAAATCTGTACAGACATTGCCAAAGATTACACTTAAGCAGCTCGCTGTTTTTGTCAGTATTTACCAGACAGGTAGCACCAGCCGTGCCAGTGAAGAGATGCACCTGTCACAGTCAGCGGTCAGTAGCGCACTGACAGAGCTTGAGTCTAGATTACAGATGCCATTGTTTGAGCGCGTCGGTCGCAGGCTTAATCAGCATCCCAATGCCCATCCTATTTATATACAGGCACAGGCTATCTTGGGGCAATCGCTCACGCTTGAACATTATCACCAATATCAGGCGGGGCAGATACATATCGGGGCGAGTACCACGATTGGCAATTATGTGCTGCCATCATTGCTTGGTAAGTTATATGAGGCGCTACCAGATGCCAATGTCGATATGTATATTGCCAATACTCAGGAGGTGGTGAGTGAGGTTGAGCAGCTCAATATCGATATTGCTTTAGTAGAAGGGATGCCGCGTCCGATAGACATGAAAGCCATTGAGCAGCGCGAATGGCGAACGGATACGCTGATGATATTTGCCAAACGTGATAGTAAATGGTTAAAGAACGTCTCTACCTATAGCCAAGATAAGGGCTGCTATCAGCTGACTATTAATCAGCTAGCACAGTTGCCGCTACTCGTACGTGAGGCAGGGTCGGGCACACGGCAGATTATCGATGAGCAGTTGCTAAAGTATCTACCCAATGCAGAAGTGGTAAAGGCCATACACCAATCAGAAGCCATCAAACATATGGTGAGTGCAGACATTGGTCTTGGCTGCCTATCACAGCACGTGATTGAGTCAGAGCTTGCAACAGATAAGCTGGTGCAAGTAAGCGTTGCAGGAATCGATCTATCGCGGACATGGTGGCTGGTCTGGCACAAAGCCCGTCATCAAAGCCCCATTTGGCAGACGTTTATAGATATTATCCAACAAGATTAACTGAGGTAATGTCAAAATATAAGGAATAAAAAAGCGCCGTATCAATCATGATAGGGCGCTTTTGGTTAACTAATAATTCCATATAGCCAAAGCAAATTACTACGTCGAAACCGGTTTATCAAGCCTTACTACAAAGCTGTCGCAAGGCACGTTAGGCAAGATATTATCTGCTGTCGCGCCACTGATCCATGCGGCAATGCCCGTGCGCTTATGGCGACCAATTACCAACAGATCGACGTCGTGTTTATGACAGTAGCTGACAATACCTTCACTGCTAGAGATAGCGGTAGTGACTTCTGACGTTGCCGCATTGAGCTGGTTGCGTTCAAGGAATTGTGCCAGTTTTGCCCGTGCTTCTTGGCAGCGTTCGTCATCAATCTCATCATAAAGACTTGACGCAGGCACCAGCTCGTAGCCGAAGCCCACCATGGTATCTTTGACAATATGTAGTACAGACAACTTAGAACCGGGACGGTTTTCAACGATGCGCTTGGCCTTTTGCGCGACGATATCCGCATCAGAGAGTAAGTCGGTGACCAGTAAAATATGTTCGTAACTCATAACGTCTTCCTCATGTCAGATAGTATTTACTATAGCACTACTATAGAGCGCTGTTAAGTAATGCTTGTCTATCTTTGTGACATAGACTTCGATATAGAACAACACCCGAGTGCAGCGCTAACAAATAACAGGTTAACTCGAATGTTGAGCCAGACCCCTTATTCTGATACTGGCTCATCAAGCTTGACGACTAGGCTGTCGCAAGGGACGTTTGGCAAGATACTATCGGCTGTTGCACCGACTAACCAAGCAGCGATACCGTGTCGTTCATGACGCCCAATGATGAGTAAGTCGACCTTTTTTTCATGACAGTAGTCAACAATACCTTTACTGTTAGAAATGGCAGCTGTCACCTCAGAGTTGACTGCTTCTAGCTCGTTACGTGCCAAAAACTGCGCCAGCTTAGCTCGCGCTTTTTGCCATTTTTCATTATGGACATCGCCTGATAGGCTAGAGGAAGGTACTAATTCATACCCAAAGCGCACCATATCGTCTTCCACAATATGCAGGACAGACAGTCTGGCCTTAGGAGAGCCTGCTAGTATACGTTTGGTTTTTAGAGCAACCTTGTCTGCATCGGATAATAAGTCAGTAACCAGTAAAACGTGTTGGTAGCTCATGAGGTGCTCCTATTGGTAGTGAACTTCATGGTAGCAGTGCAAACGGTCTCTGTTAAGCGATATGACCATCATTTGAATGTGGCTTTTGTTGGAATTGTGTTTGGTCATCAAGATATCAATGTTGACTACGCTATAGAGTATTGCCTGATTGCTGACTTGACTTATCAACGACCAAACCCCACTAATAGCGCTAAGCCAATTCTTTTTTAGCCAATATAGCCAATATAAATACCTGCATAATTGAGTTCAAAAGCCAGTATTGGGTTTTAGCATTCAGTTTTTTCAGAGATTGTAAGTCAAAATGTTTTAATAGCCATTTTTACGACTAATAGTTCAATAATTTTCACCACTCTATTTACCCTGATAGTCAGGGCACACGATACGCATTGTAAGCGATAAGGATAACTATGACTGATACCCCATTTACTGCTGATCTCACGTTGCATCCAGCATTTGAGCTGATTGAGCATCGCCATATTGAGGCGCTATCGATGGATGTGCTGATCAGTCAGCATGTGAAGACAGGCGCGATGCACTATCATTTAGCGCACCCAAGCGATGAAAATGCGTTTTTGGTGGGTTTTCGTACTCAGCCGATGGACTCAAAAGGCGAGGCGCATATTTTGGAGCATGTGGCATTGTGTGGCTCTAAAAAATTCCCAGTACGTGACCCGTTCTTTTCGATGATTAAACGTTCATTGAATACGTTTATGAATGCGATGACCGCAGCTGATTGGACGGCGTATCCGTATGCCACGCAAAACAAAAATGACTATTTTAATTTGCTTGCTGTGTACCTTGATGCGTCGTTTTTTCCCAATATCCACTCGCTTGATTTTGCGCAAGAAGGCATCCGCGTAGAGCTGGACGAAAACGATAAGCCACAGTTTAAAGGTATCGTCTTTAACGAGATGAAGGGGGCGATGAGTGGCGAGATTGATCAGCTTTATCATACAGTTGCGCATCATCTATTCCCAACGACGACTTATCACTATAATTCAGGTGGCGATCCTGCTCAGATTCCTGACTTAACGCATACTGAGCTGACAGCTTTTCATGAGAGTCACTATCACCCATCGAATAGTGTCATCATGAGTTTTGGTAATATTCCTGTTGCTGAGACGCAAGCTAAAATACACGAAGATGCTTTGATTCAATTCGAAGCAGGTAAAAAACACGTCTCGCGTCCAGAGCAGCGTTTGTCTGCACCTATTAGTGCAGTTGACACGTACACTGCTGATGAAGCCGGTCCAGATCAGACCCATCACGTGGTCGCTTGGTTGTTGCCGTCGATCACTGATCCTAAGCAGCGTTTGGCATTACGTTTGCTCGAAGGCGTACTGATTGAGCATTCAGGCTCGCCACTACGTGCTTATTTGGACAGCCATCCACTGGGCAAAGCGCCAAGTCCGCTATTAGGGCTGGATGACAGTCATTATGAAATGGTCTTTTATACGGGACTGCGCGGCTCTAACCCAGAGCATGCCGAAGCGGTCGAGCAGGGCATCATTGATCTGCTGACTGAGGTGGCAAGCGCGCCAGTTGATGACGAAACGATTGAGACCATTCTGCATCAGATTGAAATTGATCAGCGTCACATCGGCGGTGATAGCATTCCTTATGGTCTAAACCTGATGTTAGAGGGCTTTAGTACTGCCATTCATGATGGTAACCCTATCGATGTGTGGGAAGTGGATGAGCATCTACAGTGGTTGCGCGAGCAAGTGGTCGATCCGCAGTGGCTACCGAACTTAATCAAAACGCATCTGCTGGACAATCAGCACCGTGTACGCGTGACCATGACGCCAGATAGCGAAAAATCAGCGCGCCTTGCTGCAGCAGAGCAAGTGCGTCTAGATACCATTGAGATGGATCTGACTGCTGATGACAAAGCTATTTTAAAGCAACAAGCATTAGATCTGGCCGCACGCCAAGCCGCGCCTGATGATTTGAGCTTATTGCCAAAGGTAGGTCTAGAAGACGTACCAACCGATATTAGCTTTAAAGAAGGCACCCAAAAGCAGGTGCGTCTGAGCGGGCAAGATAGTACGCTATTTGAATATGAAGCGGGCACCAATGGTATCTATTACTATCAGGTGATCGTACCGCTCACTGAAGCCATTGGCAATCAGGACACCAGCAGTTTGCCTGTGAACGAGGTGATCAATCATCCATTGCTACCGATTTATTTAAGCCTACTATCAGAGCTGGGTACTGACTCGATGAGTGCTCATGAGATGCAGGCCAAGCAAGCCGCGCATTCTTCGGGTGTGACCGCGCGTATCAGCCAGCGTACCCACGTGGATGATAGTCAATCGATTAGCAGCTACTTTGTCGTGGCAACGCGCGCGCTCAACCGCAAACCTGAAGCGATTGATTTGCTCAAAGAAGTGATGGAACACAGCATCTTTACTGAGCATGATCGCATCAAAGAAATCTTGCAGCAGCGTCAAGCCAGCTGGCAATCTAATTTGGCAGGTTCTGGTCACTCATATGCAATGCAAACCGCCAGTCGCGGTATGAGTCGTCAAGCGCAGCTAGAATATGTGCGTAGTGGTTTACCAGCACTAAACGCACTAAAAGCGTTCTTGGGTCATGCCAGTACTGATGATGCACAGTGGGATACATTGGCAACGAGCTTGATGGACTTGCATCAACGTTTGATCAGCTTACCTAAGCATGCCGTCATCATTTGTGAAGCCGAGCAAACGGAACGCTTGAGTGGCTTAATCGTCGATAGTTGGAAAGATAGCCAAGCACCACAAGCTGCTGAGAATGTAATCAACACTGAAGCTAACATTCCAAGTGAGTTTGCAAATCTGCATTTAGACACTGCTCTAAATGGTGAAAAAGACGCAGTCAAAGCGAGCGAGCATGGGGTTGCTCTTGATGTTGCCCATTTAGCGTGGTTAGTACCGACCAACGTTTACCATAATGCCAGCGCTTATACGGTACCAGCGGCTGACCATCCTGATACTGCGGCACTCATGGTATTAGCGCCTTACCTACGTAATGGCTACTTGCACAGTGCCATTCGTGAGCGCGGCGGTGCCTATGGCGGCGGTGCGGGCTATGACGCCAATGCATGTGCGTTTAAATTCTTTAGTTACCGCGATCCGCAGTGCGCTGAAACCTTTGAGCATTTTGAGGCCAGTATCGAGTGGATCTTAAACGAGCCACAAACCGATGAGCAATTAGAAGAAGCCATTTTGGGTATTATATCCGGTATGGATAAACCGGGCTCGCCTGCAGGAGAAGCGATTAAGGCGTGCTTTGCCAACTTGCATCATCGCGGTGCTGACTGGCAACGTAAAATGCGCGCCGCTATCCTAGCCGTGACTATCGATGACTTGCAGCGTGTTGCCAAGCAATATCTGCAAGGTCAAAACCATGTACGTGCCGTGTTAGCACCTTATGATAAAGAAGAGACGGTGAAAGGTCTTGGTTTTGAAGTATGTAGAATTAAGAGCTAAGACAATTAGGTTTGTTCTTTATTAAAAGTTAAATATAAAAAGCCAAGCATGATGCTTGGCTTTTTTGTATGTAGTATTTGCTTAGTACCGTTTGATACTCAAATCTTTGCCGATTTTGTCTTGATGGATCGGGAATTCTGACAACTCGTTATACTGCTTACGATCAGAAAAATAGTTTTTTAAGGTAAGGCGAATGGCCTCAAAGGCGAGCGTATCCCATGGAATATCTTCTTCACTAAATAGCGCACAATCAAGGCTTTCTGAGCCAATACCGTACGCACCATCTTTTAGATCGGCGAGATAAATAGAGTAGATCTGCCCAATATCTGGTAGGTCATAAATGCAGTATAGATGCGGATTCAGTACGATAGCATCAGCTTCTTCGTAGCTCTCGCGTGCGGCGCCTTCAGCCATGGTTTCGCCGTTTTCCATAAAACCTGCAGGTATCGTCCATAGCCCATATTGCGGCTCGATCGCTCGGCGGCACAGTAGGACTCTGTCTTCGTGTACGACTAGCGAACCACAAATAACCTTTGGGTTTTCGTAGTGGATATAGTGACAATTGGGGCACACCAAGCGCGGCATATTATCTGTAGGTGGGATTTTTCGTTCTGCTTTATGACCGCATTGGAGACAATAGCTCATACCAACTACCTTTATTAGTAAATATTGTATGTCCAATTATCTTAAAAGTTTTTTTGCCGCTCTGATGTTTGCTTTTGTATACAGCAGCGATAGTGACAAATACTTTTGAGGATATCCTTTTACTTTTAACGAAAAAGTTATTTTATTTAATTTTTATGATTACAACGAAAACGCTCTGACAGCGCATTTTAATTGCCATCAAAGCGTTCTTATATTATCGAGTATATCCTACATAGGAATGAGGTCATAGCAATTAGGTCATAGCAATTAGGTTTTTATTTTGAGCATTTGTGTGCGTAGTCCACCAGCTACCGACGCAGAGATAGGAATCAATGGCGTTACAGTGGCTTGAAAGTCATGATAAAGATCTTCGCGCGTCGGATATATGACCGTACTTAAGTTGCCATCTGCATCTACCTCATGACGCCAGCCCCCGTGCTCAAGATCAATCAAAGTACTGGCAATATAATCCCAAGCTAAGCGGTAGTAATACTCAAAGCGCGGATCATCCGTACGGCGCGATAGCATTAGTGCGGTATTAGCCATCTCAGCCTGTACCCAGTAAGGACGGTTTGGTATTGAAATCTCATCATTCCAGCCAATGGTATAAACCATGCCGGGCTGACCGTCAGGTGCCCAGCCACGATCGATAGTGCTATCAAATAATGCGATGGCATCAGGTAGCAGCCAATCAGGTACGTCATAATCATGCGCGATACAAGCAGACTCAACCTTGAGCAGCAGTCCTGCCCATTCTGCAAAGTGACCAGGTGTGAGTCCCCAAGGACGCAGGTCATCAGAAGGTTCATTCGCATCGTAGTTGTGCAACAGATTCCACTCACTATCAAAATGTTCAGGTAGGCGACCATCGTAAGTACTAGGCATATCATGACCGAAGCGCTTGGCTAAGTGTAGTGCGCGGTCTAGCCAGCGCGTTTCACCCGTGGCATCTACCAGTGCTAAGCAGGCTTCGGTCGTATGCATGTTGCAATTGGCGCCGCGATAATTTTCGGGATCAGCCCAATCAGCGGCAAAAGAAGGCAGCATTGATTGCTCATCTTCTAACCAAAAATGCTGATCAATGATTGTTATTGCAGCCTCCATCAACTCTGTACCGCGCGGGCGACCAGCAATGCTAGCAGACGCGCCAGCAAGCGCGACAAACGCATGCAGATAGGCGTTTTTGCGTGATGGGTTTTCATGAGTTGAGGAAGCATCACTGAACCAACCGCCATGTACCGAGTCGCGCAATGGGCCATCGAGCAACGCATCTAGGCCATGGTCAGCAAGTGTTGCTGCACCTGGTATACCCATTAGTGCCGCTAGCGCATAGCAATGCACCATCCTCGCAGTGATGATGCTCTTTGCTGTGTCATCTACCATGCTCCCATCATGACCCAAAGTAGCAAACCCTGATGGCACGCGCGCTTTGGCATCAAGTAGACGCTGTCCTTCAGCAAGCAACCAGCGGCGATGAGTACTGCTATCTGCCCAACAGACAGATAGCAGGTCAGAGGAGTCAGGAGAATCCATGATATCAGCCATTGGTGATCATGCCTCCGTTTATGTGCAAGGTCTGACCAGTCACAAAGCTACTGTCTTGGCAAGCAAGAAATACATAGGCAGCGCCCATCTCGCGTGGCTGACCCATACGCCCCATTGGTGAGGACATCGATTCTAAAATATCTTTATCAAAGTCTTTAAATACCAGTTGAATCTCGCTCACCACAGGACCCGGTGCTACCTGATTAACGCGAATACCGCGACTAAGTAGTTGTCGCGATAACGCGCGAGTGTAGCCAACGATAGCGCCTTTGGTTGCGGTGTACGGCACCAATACATCATTGCCGACATACGCATTAACGGAGGTGGTATTGATGATGCTATCGCCTTCTTTCATATGCTCAAGGGCGGCGCGGGTTACATAAAACATTCCTGCCATATTGACATCAAAATGCTGTTGCCAGTCTTTATCACTGACTTCAGACAAATCATGATACGGCTTTTGCATACCAGCATTGTTGACTAGCACATCAATGCCACCCCATTGTGCCACGACCGCCTCGACTGCCTCTTTGCAACTACTACTATTTGCTGTATCACCCTGCAATACCAACGCGTCTGCGCCTTCTGCTTCAATACCTTTACGCGTCTCATTTGCGCTCTCTTCGTCAGAGTGATAAAGGATGGCAACTTTGGCACCCTCACGTGCCATATGAAAAGCCACTGCGCGACCGATACCACTGTCTCCGCCAGTGATTAAAACGCGCTTATCAGCCAGTTTTCCTGAGCCTTTATAGTTATCATTGATATATTCAGCAGGTGGCATCATGTTGTCGATTTGGTCTGTCATAATCTGTATCCTTTGTTCTTTTGAGGTATTGTTTATTGTTATTACAGCAATCCTATGACGCTGGCATCAGTATTTTTATAGTGCTATTTTAGGATGTCCGCCTCATAGTCTTGCTAGCAGCCATCATAATGCCCAAATGCATTTTTTGAAATATTACTCGGTTAATGTTTGGTAATTTAAAGATGCAGTTATGATACTTATTATCATTGATAAGTACCAAGCAAAAAGGATATTGAGAAAATCTTAATTAATAAAACGATCACCGTCTGAAACAGACAGTATGAGATATTGAGTGATTTAGAAAGGTGTAAAGACGCGGCAAAAAAATAGACATTTAGTTGAAAGGCTCACTTGGATAGAGGCTCAGTCTATATAACAAAGCTTATACACAAGCGGTAAGCCGGTTTATATTTATCATGGTGACCACATATATGTATAACAGTCAGCTGATGCATCAATAAATCGCACTTTGTCGGAAATAGCGTAAATATGAGATACATCTACAAAAGCGATAATCTGATTAATAAAAAAGGCTGCCATACTAGCGACAGGTTATCCTGTTATGCTGGTATCGGTATTTTCATGAGTAATATGGAAATGACCACTCATAGGATTTGATAATGACCGTACCCGAAAAAATTGATTTTTTTAATAAGTTTAGCGTCGCTGTCCCAAGCTTTATTCGTCATCCCACACTTAGAAAACTGGCCGAGCGAGTACAACACGAGACATTGAATGCGCTCACGAGTCCAGCGATGTACGAGAGTGGCAACACCTCACAAAGTACGCGTATTTTGGACAGCTTATATCAGACACCCATTGCTGATGCATCGATATTGGTCGCGATCACTCATGAACGTAAACCAAAAATATTATTGACGCGCCGAGCCGCTCATATGAACAGCCATGCGGGAGAGGTCTCCTGTGTAGGCGGCAAACACGAGATAGGTGATGGCAACAACGTCGTGACCGCATTACGTGAAGCTTGTGAAGAGACGGCGCTGCCACCTAATAAAGTGCAATTACTGGGACAACTACCGATCCAAACGTCCAAAAGCGGTATGAGTGTACGTCCAATTGTCGCGCTCATCGCCCCAGGTCTAATATTAGTTCCTGAAGTGGGAGAGATATCGCGTATCTTTTGGGCGGATTTAGAGTCGTTAGTCAACCAGCCAACGGTGGAGTATGCGGTAGAATATAAAATGCAAGAACAAACCGCGACCATATTGACGCCGAGTTGGCAAGTGGATGGTGAGACGGTGTGGGGACTGACAGGGCGCGTCATTGCCAGTTTGCTAGAAACTGGGTTTGATCGTCAGCTAGAATGGTATTACCGCGTAGAAAACAAACGCTGATAGATATCATCTACTTATAATAATCATCGTTCTTTTTAAGCCACCAATTCATATTGTCTTGGCGCTTGGCACGAAATGCTTCTAATTTTTGGGCAACCGTTGCATTGTGCTGCCGTGCAGTATCAAGCGCAAAAAGTATCGGCACTGAAGACAATACGCCAAAGCGTATCTTTGATTTTGGTAAAGCTAAGCCGTCACCAATGTCATCACCGACTAAGGTGCGTGTCACACTGGCATTGACCATCTCCACAAAGCGTCCACGTCGATTGTCTTCGCCCATCAACTGACGCGGTAGATCATGCAAGGCTTTTGCCAGTGGCTGCCCCGTCTTAAAGTCTAGCTGCTGTATTGATAAGTAGGTATACAGCCATTCCCAGCTAGCCGCTTCATCTTTTGGCAGACGCTCTAAATCAACGCCCATCCAGTAGCTGGCAAGATTCCATAAGTGCAAAATACCTTCAGCTTCCTCAGGGCTAATACGAGCGCCGAGCAGGCGTAGGCCACGCATAATTAACAACGAGAACTGTAAATGGGTGGCAATCATGTCAGTTTGGTTAATCGGCACGCCCCAATAATCGGTATTCCAGCTACCATCAGGATTGTGATGTTGCTCGGCGTTTGGTATCACGCCTGTAGCAGCATTGCCTTTACCTTTGAGTAATTTTTGCCGTACCAATGTATGAATCTGACGTACTTTGATGGATTGTCGCCAGCCCTCAGAGCCAATCGCCAATACTTGATCGATAGGTTGAGAGTGATTGCGCATGCCCATATCTGATTGTGGATGCTCAGACACCGCCAAGATATAGGCATAGGTACGCATGAGCCGTGGTAGCGCATCGTGCATCAACGCGCCCGTCTGAATGAGTGGTAGTGATAGGGCTGGGATGCTATAACCTGCCATCAGCGCGACATTACGCAGTAGCCAAATGAGCATCAGTGGATAGCGTCGATAGGCGACCGCACCGATTTGAGCGAGTTTGGGATCGAACCAATCAGGATGACTGCTAAATTGCTCGTTTAGTGCATTAAATGAGGCGTTAGTTGCGAGATCGCTATTTAGGTCTAGACCATCGCCGCCGCTGATAATCTGTTGTAGGGGCTTTGCAAAGCGGATATTGTTAGCGGCCAAATCATCTGTGAGTGGATCGCCAATATCGTAGCCGGCGACTATCTCCTCTAGTAGCGCAGGCGAGATAGCAAAATCTTTTGGCAGTAGATATCGCTTAATCCGCTTTAACACTTGCAAATCACTATGGTCATCGATAGCAGTCGTACGCCCATGACGCAAATACAACGCTGTTGATGGATGCTGCGTCTTATTGGTGGGAATATTTGCAGTATTGCTGATTTTCTTATCCATATGATCAAACACCTTTATGAGTCAGCTATAAAACAACATTCGTATCGTAAGAGCGATCCATAACCATCACTTATAAGCGTTAATTGATGGACTCAATGACTCTCGTTGTCTTTGTATCGTACTGATACGAGATTTTAGGTCATATATTTCATCAGATAAGAACGGTAGTCTTACACGCGCGTCTTTCGCACTAACGATAGGGGAGGCATGATGTATTGGATATTCTCGTCTGCCGACATGACAATTATTGCTAATGCTACAGCGGGTTCATTAACAATAATCAACCTTGGCTGAATACACATTTTTCATTAAAAGGTTTTGCAGATAATAAAAAGCGACTTATAAGCTAATAGGCTCATAAGTCGCTCGTTTTGCTATTAATGAGAGCGAGTCAAATCGACTGATGTGCCGCTGACATTATCTTTCAAGCTCACTTTGAGCATGATGTAACCTGCGATACCAGAAACGATAGAACCCATGATGATACCCAAGCGCTCATCAAACATAGTGGTGTCGCCAGCGAATGCCAAGCCACCGATGAATAAACTCATGGTAAAACCAACACCGCACAATAGCGCTGCGCCGTAGATTTGCTTATAGTTCATACCTTTTGGCATGGTTGAGATACCAAGCTTAAAGATTAACCAGCACATAATCATGACGCCCAACTGCTTACCGATAAACAGACCTGCGGCAATACCTAGTGGTACTGAATGGAATAATTCAGCAAGACCTGCGCCTTCGAGTGAGATACCCGAGTTGGCAAAAGCGAATATTGGCAAAATACCAAAGGCGACGGTGTTATGTAGGTCATGCTCTAGCTCTTCAAGCGGAGAGTGCTCAGGATCAGTGCGGTCAAACATAGGAATAAATAGTGCTAAGACCACACCGGCCAATGTTGCATGGATACCCGATTTGAGCACTGCAATCCACATGATAATACCAATAAGTAGATAAGGCGTGATGCTAGTGACGTTACGACGATTAAGAAGGTACAAGAATGGCAGACATAGTCCAGCCAAAGCTAACGACTCTAGTGACAACTCACTGGTATAAAACAAAGCGATGATTAGAATCGCACCGATATCATCAAAGATAGCAATAGAGACCAAAAAGACTTTTAGAGAGTTGGGTACACGGTTGCCAAGAAGGCTCAAAATACCAAGCGCAAAAGCAATATCTGTTGCCGCAGGAATGGCCCAACCTTTCCAAAACTCAGGCTCATTGTAGTTAAAGAGTAGATAAACAATCGCAGGCATGATCATACCGCCCAGTGCTGCACCAGCTGGTAGGATAATCTGCTTGACGTTAGACAACTCACCAATCAATACTTCACGCTTGAGCTCAAGCCCGACCAAGAAAAAGAAAACGGCCATTAGACCATCATTGATCCAGTGGTGAGCATCTTTGGCAATGGCAAACTCACCAATTTGAATGGCAACTGGTGCGTGAATAAAACCTTCGTACCAAACATTAAGAGGGGAGTTGGCAATGATCATTGCAGCAACGGCAGCCAATGCTAAGACGATACCGCCTGCTGCCTCAAATTCAAAAAATGCCTTAATCCTTCGTATTGCCATATTATCCTCATCTCCTAAGTACAATTTACTAAATAATCTCAAATATCCACGCTACTATTCATGACGATATAGCAAGCAGACAAAAACAGTTTCTCACACTCTTATTAATATAGACAATAAAATACGCTGAAATAACGCCATTAGCCCATTATATCGTCTCAATGATAGTGACATTATAAAGGCGCTGCGATGAGCAAAATAGTTGTAAGTCGTTAAATCTTTTTAACAAACTGTCCGTTATATGAGAGATTTGGAACACTATTGGCTAAATCTAGCAGACTTTGTGACGTTTTTGGCTTTTTTTGCGGTTTTATATCTATAATGATCGACGCATTATGACGTTATCTCATGTCTTAAGAAGTTTTCAGGGAATTTATCGTCTCATCACTACTATTATCAACAATAGCTATTACCAACGATAGTAGTGTCATTAGTAAGTTTTTAGCCTAGTATCTGAGGCTTTCTTTTCTTTTATCACCATATTTTGTAGGTCAGTATTATGGACTTAACCTTTTCACTAGAGATTATTTTGATGCTTGCGGCTGTCGCAGCATTGGCAGGATTTATTGATGCGATTGCTGGCGGCGGCGGTCTGTTGACCATACCTGCCATGCTACTGGCCAATATCCCGCCAGTGCTCACGCTTGGCACCAATAAGCTACAAGCTGCTTCTGGCGCATTGGCCGCATCCATTACCATGATAAAAAAGGGCGTCGTCAAACCGCAGCGTATTAAAGTGGCTATTATTGCCGCGTTTATCGGTTCAGTCTTGGGTACCATTGCGGTGCAGATGTCACCACCTGATTTGCTCGAAAAACTGATTCCTTTTTTGATTGCCGCTATCGGTATTTATACCTTATTTGCCCCTAGGCTTGGTGAGGTAGAGGCCGCTCCCCGCATATCAGAGGGTAAGTGGCAAAAAGGGGTGGCACCTTTGATTGGTTTTTATGATGGGTATATTGGACCCGGCACAGGGATGTTTTTTGCGCTGGGTAATGTGGCATTGCGTGGTCGTCAGATTATTGAAGCGACAGGCACCGCAAAAGTGTTGAACCTATCGACCAATATTGGTTCATTGATATTCTTTATCTTGGGTGGCAATGTATTGTGGAAGGTGGGGCTGGCAATGATGGTAGGCCAGACTATCGGTGCGTACTTTGGCTCACATATGGTGGTCAAAGGGGGGAGTAAGCTGATTCGTCCGATGATTGTGCTGGTGTGTCTAGCGATGTTGACCAAATATGTGTTTGGCTAAATGAGAGTAACCAAACACGTTATCCAACAAAAAACCTCAGCCAATGTGACTGAGGTTTTTTATTTTATGAACGTCTATCTAGCAGAGATGATTAGTGGCGACGATCAACGTCATCGTACTCACTACCCATGATGCCATCATTCATGACTTTAGAGAATTCACGCTCGTTGTCTTCATCGATATGACCATCGAACACGTCTTTAGCACCAGCGTTAGGATCGTTGTATAGCGCCAGATCCATTTTACCTTCTGATTTTGCTACGATAGCAGTCACTGCCGCATCACCACCAACGTTGACCGCCGTACGCAGCATATCTAGGATACGATCCACACCCAAGATCAGACCGATACCTTCGATAGGCAGACCGACCTGAGCAAATACCATAGACAGCATGATCAAGCCGACACCAGGGACACCAGCCGTACCGACAGAGGCCAGTACTGACATCAAGATAACGGTTAGATATTCGGTCACGCCCAAATCAATACCATAAATATTGGCAATAAAGATGGTCGCTGTCCCTTGCATGATGGCTGTACCATCCATGTTGATGGTGGCACCAAAAGGAACGGTAAACGAAGCAACTGAGTTATTCACACCCATACGCTTAGTAACGGTACGCAAGGTAATCGGAATGGTCGCGTTTGAGCTTGACGTACTAAATGCAAAGATTTGTACTTCGCGCATTTTTGCCAAAAAGGTCTTGATAGATAGACCTGAAGAGACTTTTAGTACAATCATCATAGTAACGAAGAAATGGAAGACCAAAGACCCAACCAATACTGCCATATAGCTTAGCAGTGACAAAATTAACTCAAAGCCTAGCTCAGACATCGCCTTGGCTAACAGCGCAAATACACCATAAGGGGCTAGGTTCATAATGATGGTCACCATCTTCAAGATGACTTCATTGATAAGCTCTAGACTTTGAACCAAGCCTTTGGCAGGTTTACCCACCATCAAAATACTGATACCGATTAGAATGGCAAAGAAAATAATCGATAGCATGTCGCCATTTGCCATCGCACTGATGGGATTTGATGGGATAATGTTTGAGAACACATCAAGCAGTGGCGGCGCTGATGCGGCTTCAAACGTGGCTTCAGATTCGATATTCATGCCTTTACCGATACCAAATAGCACACCCAATCCAATCGCCGTTGCAATAGCAAGCGCGGTTGTCATCATATAGATCATAAATGTTTTGGTACCAATACGTCCTAGCAGACGGATATCACCAATGCCACACACACCGCAAATCAGTGAGATAAGTACTAAAGGTACGACCAACATTTTTAGCGAGTTAACAAATAGCTTGCCGATAATAGCAAAGGCACCATTTGTGATGTAAGTATTAACGAAGCTGCCTTCGCCATTCAATCCTGAGTAGTTTAAAAATAGACCCAGTATGATACCGAGCACCATGGCAACGATAATCTTGCCTGTCAGTCCCATATTTTTCCACATATCCATATCCTTTGTGTGCATAACAGCGCTATAGTCAGCGTCACCCAAATCTATGTGACCGTGTTTGCCAATCTAACTATAATGCGTGTTATGACTATTAAGTTCTTGTGATTGTCGCTTGATGTCACATTTTCGAGGACAATATAAAAGAATAGTTAAGGGCACTGCAAGATTTTTTTTATCATTTTATTCCAAGAGAACAATCCCTGTCACAACTATGTGCCCATAAAATAGTGATGATTTATTGTAAACGGTTTGTTTCTGATATGAAACAATATATTCATGAAAGAGTTTTTAGGGTAAATGGATATATCAAACTATTGATATTAAACCAGTGTTATCACTTTTATGTCATAAAATACGTTTGCATTTTGGCAACTTCAAAAAAAACCAAACTGTCGCGTGTAGACAGTCTGGCTTTTGAAGTTTTATATTTATCGTCATGAATAATCATAATACTCATGAGTTTACGCGTTTGAATTGACCTTTTAGTTATACCTTATCATCTTCTTCACGTTCGCGTGGCAGATGCGTCTGATCATCTAAGGTTTGGTGGTGTTTGTCACTTGCGCTTTCGTCGACCTCATCAGGTGGAGCAATGTGGCGACTGTGGTTGTTACTCATACGCTCATTGAGGTGTGACTCTGCATCACGGTAGCGATGATCAAGCGCTTCGGCTTCAGGATTTGATTTCTCAAAGTTCGCCTGTGACTTGATTTCTTTCACAGTATCTTGCTCGCTGACCATTTCTACATCACCATCGCTCTCATAGCCGTGATTAGGATTGGCATCACCAGTCTGTGGTTCTGTATTTGTCGCATCACTTAACTCATGCGTGACTGGCATCTCTCCGTCAGTCGATACGCTATTTTTGTTTTTTACTTCTTTTTTTAGCGCTGCATAATTTGTTAGTTGATTGACAGCGTTTTCGAGCGTATGTGGATTATCGCGCTCTTGAGCTTCTGATAGGTGCTTATCAAATACATCGGTTAATAATGAATCAAAGCGCATGGCATTGTATTGAATCAGCACTTCTGCCTCTTCCTCAGTAATACCGCCGTTTTGGCTCGCATGTACCACATGGTCTTCGAAGGTAAGGCCTTCAAAACTGTCCTGATGTTCTGCCTTTTTAAACTTCTGCCACAGTGGTTCGATCTCAACCAAGGTCTGATAAGCATGCTCCATACGGCCTGTCACATCATCTGGGTCGGTATTGTAATAAACCATGGTTTTGAGATAATCGCGGAATGGATTGGCAGCAAAATCATCCATAAAGGTATCACCCAGCTGACGTTTTAACTCATCACTTGCTGGCGTAAAGATACGTCCACTTGGGAAAGTGACAAAGCTCACCACATTGGCGGCCATGCGATTAGGGAAGTTGGCAAAGAAAGATACAAAGGCCTCTTGAATCGTGTATAAACTGTTTTGGAGTGCTACTTTGGCATGTAAACGCTCAGACTCTGATTTACTACCATGCTCATAAAATTGCAAAATAGCCGTCGCGATAAATAAGTGGCTATGAATATCCGCTAAGCGACCAGACAGCATCTCTTTACGTTTTAAATCCCCTGCTAGCAGTCCTAGCGCCATATCTGCAGTCAATGCAAAGCCAGCACTGAGGCGGTTGATGTGCTTGTAGTAAGGACGAGTAAAAGCATCAGCAAAACGTGGCGCATTATCACTACCACCAACGTAACCTGCGATAAACGCTTTTGCACCGCGGTTGAAGGTATAGCCTAAATGTTTAAAGAAAAGCGTATCGAATCTTTCAGTCGCTGCTTTTTTATCCTCACTCTGTAGCAGTTGCAGCTCATCGAACAGATAGGGATGACAACGCATCGCGCCTTGGCCAAAAATCATCAGCGAGCGGGTCAAAATATTGGCACCCTCAACAGTGATAGATACAGGAATCGCTTGATAAGGTATCGCTAAGAAGTTACGTGGGCCCATCTGTACGGCACGACCACCAACGACATCCATACCATCATTGACCACACTACGCATGGTCTCGGTCGCATAATATTTTGCCATTGCAGTCATGACTGATGGCGTACCGCCTTGGTTTAACCCGCAAGTTACCAAATGACGGAACGCTTCTAACATATAAGTATTACTTGCCATGCGACTGGTGGCGTCCTGTACACCTTCAAATTTACCGACTGATATTTTGAACTGTTCGCGAACTTTTGCAAATGCACCGACAGACAGATAGGTCATTTCACTGGCTGAGGTCGATAGAGCAGGCAAGGAGATACCACGACCCACGCCCAAGCACTCCATCAGCATACGCCAGCCGCGACCAGCGTTTTCGACACCACCAATGATGTAATCTAATGGTATAAAGACATCTTTGCCATCGACCGTACCATTCATAAATGGCGAGCCGATTGGGTTATGACGTGGACCCGTGATAACGCCTTCATGATTGGCAGGGATTAGTGCACAGGTGATACCGTAATCGGTTTTGTTGGGATCTCCAAGCAGCCCTTCAGGATCATGCATTTTAAAGGCTAAGCCCACGACAGTAGCGATAGGTGCTAATGTAATCCAGCGTTTGGAGAAGTTCATACGCAGACCAAGTACCTGCTCGCCCTCATGCGTGCCATAACAGACGACGCCTGTGTCAGGAATCGCGCCTGCATCAGAGCCTGCCTCAGGTCCAGTCAAACCGAAGCAAGGTACTTCATCACCTTTGGCGAGACCCGGTAGCCAGCGCTGTTTTTGCTCGTCCGTGCCATAGTGCATTAGTAGCTCACCAGGACCGAGCGAATTGGGTACCATACAGGTCACTGCCGCAGTCGGTGAGCGCGACGCGATTTTACTCATCACGCGGCTTTGCGCGTAAGAGCTAAATTCTAGACCACCAAACTCTTTTGGAATAATTAAACCTAAAAAACCATTACTTTTGATAAATTGCCACGCTTCAGGTGACAGCTCTTTATCTTTGTGCTGTATTTGCCATTCATCGAGCATAGCGCATAGCGTTTCTACTTCGTTATCAATGAAGCTTTGCTCTTCCTCTGACAGCTTTGGATAAGGGTAATTGGCAAAAGCCTCCCAATTTGGCGCTCCCATAAACAGCTCTTTTTCCCACCAACTGGTACCAGCATCCAGTGCTTCACGCTCCGTATCACTCATACTCGGCATTGCACCACCCAAAGCCTTATAGACAGGTTTGGTAATGAGTGATTGGCGCAGTGGAGTGATGAGTAAAACCAAGCAAAGTAGCGCGATGGGCACCCCTAAGAGGAGCGACCATGGACTGATAATGGCAGTGACAATGACGGTGATCAGGGCAACAATACTGCCCGTGACTCGTGATAAGGACAGCAAAAAGATGGCCAAGACCACAGCTAATTGAATGATGACTGCCAAAATAAACAAGCCAATTGCCATGACTATCTCCTGTGGGATACTAAATAAAAAGTGTGAAATATAAGAAAATAAAAAGATATGAACCGTTATGATTATTGTTGTGTTTTATAACAAACAGTTCTATCCATATAATAGTTGGCAGCATAAATAACCTTGGTGCTGCTAGCAGACTCTTGTACTGTATACGGCTAAAACAAAAGCGTACTGCGTCAGCTGCCATAGAACAAGCTACTAATATGAAACAGATGTTGATGACTATCAATAGCCAAAGTGCTACGCTGTGTCGATAATATGTATCAGGTATCATGCCCAATAGACTCTAATGAGTAGGGTTTGCCAAGTAGCTCAAATTTGCTGACCAGTTGAGTGGTCAGTGTCATGAACTAACCAAAAGGTATCAGATTGCTTTCGGCATAAGATAAGGTATTGTTACGTCCAACGATGATGTGATCGACCAGTGAGATATCTAGTAGGTCACACGCTTTTTTTAGCTCATAGGTCAGTAGATTGTCAGCAGCTGAGGGCTTGGCATCGGTATGAGGATGGTTATGCGCAATAATGAGCTGGCTAGCCGCGTGGCTTAGTGCGTGCCGGAGTACATGCTTGATACAGACGGAACACGATGAGATACCGCCTGTGAACAGTATTTCAAAGTTTAACAGGTTCAACGCATTGTCCAGACAGAGGACAGCAAATACTTCACGATGCTCACCGCGTAACTGGGTGCTGATGTAGTCTTTGACCATTTGCGAGCGCCCAAGTGCTTGCCCCGTTTTTAGCTTACTATCCAGATAACGTGTGCCCATCTCGAGCGATGCCAATATCTGAGCGTACTTGGCGGGACCGATCCCATGACAAGCAAGAACGGTTTTTTGCGGTGCGGCAAGCAGCTCAGCTAGGCTGCCAAACTGATCGATCAAATGACGCGCGAGCTCAATCGCTGACTGTGACTGCGTACCCGTACGTAAAAATATGGCCAGTATCTCCGCATCAGATAAGTGAGCGGCACCGAATTTCAATAATTTTTCGCGTGGTCTGTCATCCTCATGCCAGTCTTTAATCGCCATTGCCACTCCTTAAGAATAAATTGCTAATTGTTATCTGAGGTAAATACGGAAAATTTTACCCAATTTATCTCATAGTTGTTACTATAAGCGCAATTTTATCTTTTCACTTTTTTATTGATGCTACGCTTATGTCCAATATTGTACTTGCTATTACTGGCGGTATCGCCGCTTATAAATCTGCTATATTTGCCCGCTTGTTGATTAAGGCAGGCTTTGATGTGCGCGTCATTATGACGACAGGCGCACAAGCATTTATCACACCGCTGACTCTGCAAGCGTTGACGGGTAACGAGGTGCATGTCTCATTACTCGATGAGCAGGCAGAAGCTGGGATGGGGCACATTGAGCTGGCTAAATGGGCGGACTTAATTGTCATTGCCCCTGCGTCCGCCAATACGCTCGCACGTCTGGCTATGGGAATGGCTGATGATTTGTTGACCACAGTGTGCCTTGCCACAACCGCACCAGTCATTATCGCTCCTGCGATGAATCAGCAGATGTGGGCGCATCCTGCGGTAAATCTGAATGTACAAACCCTGCGTGATATGAACTATCAGATTATCCAGCCAGCTAGCGGTGAGCAAGCGTGTGGTGACGTGGGCGCAGGGCGGCTGCCTGAGCCTGAGCAGTTGTTGGCCGAAGTGCTCTTGTTCAAAGCAATGAACACGACGCCGCAATTATTAGCAAGTAAAAGAGTGGTCATTACCGCAGGACCTACAGTAGAAGCAATCGATCCTGTGCGCTATTTGTCCAATCATTCTTCAGGAAAAATGGGCTTTGCTTTAGCGCGCGCTTGTGTGGCGGCTGGCGCAGAGGTGATCCTAATCGCTGGTGGTAAAGTGGCATTGCCCACGCCACTTAATGTCACACGAATTGATGTGCTGTCTGCCAAAGATATGCTGATCGCTGCCCAGCAATGTGTGGATGGTACGCATAGCGAGCTTCAATTGGATCTTGAAGATGAGCATGACCATTCTCATGAGCACGCACATGAACATAATCATTCTCACACTCATGAGCACCATCATAGCGATTGTGGTTGCGGTGATGAGCATGAACTACCGCAGGCTTATACTGAACACCAATTCGTAAAGGCAGATATCTTTATCGCGACCGCCGCAGTAGCAGATTATCGTACCATCGATGCCGCACCGCAAAAAATTAAAAAGACGCAAGATGCTATGAATCTCAGCTTGGTTAAAAACCCTGATATTTTAGCGACGATTTCTCTTGCTCATCCAGAACTGTTTGTCGTTGGTTTTGCCGCAGAAACACAGGATGTCGAGCGTTATGCGCGTGGTAAGCTAGCTGCAAAAGCGCTAGATATGATTGCCTGTAACGATGTCTCACGGGCAGATATTGGTTTTGCTAGTGACGATAATGCCATGCAGGTATTTTTCTCTGAGCGCTATGAGCGTGATGCGATAACGTTAGACAAAGCCAGCAAAGACAAGATCGCTGAGCAGTTAGCCAGTATTATTGGTGAAACAATCGCTCAACGTCAAAACAGCTAGTGGTATAAATATAGGCGCTGAGCCTCAAATGGTATAAACAATATGACCAACATAGCTGGTAACGATAGCACTCAGATGCTAGTGCTGACGCTCATTTTTGCGCTGGCATCGCTGCTACACGGTATTAGCGGACTTGGTGCGACGCTCGTCACGACTACCGCGCTTGCTAGCATGTACCCATTGCCATATGCCATTGTATTGGTGATTTTCCCCTCGCTAGTGGTTAATGTCATGACTTGGCTAGCAGGTGGTGAGCGCACCATTTGGCAAAACTTTATCTACTATGGCAGACGCTATTGGCTGCTTGCGCTTACCAGCTTGCTAGGCAGTATTCTAGGTGCGAAGCTACTGCTATGGGTCGATAGCGCTTATATCCTTTTGTTGTTGGCGGCGGTCATTACCTTTTACGTCGTGAGTAGCTTGCTCGGCAAACAAATTCGCTTACCAGATACGAAGCCCATGTTGATTGCTGTTGGTTTTGGTGCAGGCGTCATTGGCGGCTCAACCAATGCGATGTCGACCATTCTGATGATGTATCTACTCTCTGCAAGTGACGATAAAAACACCATCGCCAAAGTGGGTAACATGTGTTATTTCTTAGGCAAAGTGGCACAAATTATCGTGTTGCGTGAGCCTATCATGGCATTGAGTAGCGGTGAGTGGCAGCTGATAGCCTTGCTCAGTGTAATATCTATTGTTACGCTTTTAGTCGGAATTCGTCTACGTCGTTATTTGCCACAAGCGCGTTTTCGTCAGCTTATTTTATTGATTCTAGTCGTGCTTGGAATACGCGTGGGCTGGCAAGGCGTGATGGCGTTTTTGTAGTATGGTCAGTAATAAACAGAATCAAACCATCAACTATTACGGGCTACTGGTATAAATCTTGCTTGCGTGCTGCTATCGTTCGATGCAGCACAAACAACCTCCCAGTAGCACTGACTCGGTTTAAAGTAAGTTGACTATAGGGAGTGTTTTTCAGGTTAGCGATTGAATAAATTTAACACGATGGTCGCGATAACACTGATAACTACCATAGTGACCGCTGGAAAATAAACCCGAGTATTGCCTGAGGTGTGCTTAATATCGCCTGGCAGATTACCTATCCAAGAAAACGCGCTAGGAAACAGCAGCCAAATAACCCCGATAATGACCAGTACAGCCCCTATAATAATCAATATTTTTGCCATATAAGCCTCGCTAATCTTATTTTACTCTTTTGTCTCCACCATACATGCGCTGAACCTTAACCAGCTATTTCACCAAAATACAGCTGCTGTGCCACTCGAAAGGTATTGCAGTGCGCTTCGACCACATCTTCAATATCTTCTGAATAACCACCGCCCATGACAATAGCGACTGGAATGCTAGCGGCTTTTGCTTGCTCAAGCACATATTCATCACGAGCTTTGCAGCCTGCTTGCGTTAAGCCAAGTTTACCCAGTTTATCGGTAGCGAGTACATCGACAGCAGATTGATAAAAGATCATATCGGGCGCAACCTCGCTAATTAGGCGTGGGAGTGTGTCTTTTAATATCTCTAGATATTCGTCATCACCAGCATCGTTTTCCAATTCAATGTCTAGGTCTGATACTTGCTTACGAAAAGGATAATTCTTAGCGCCATGCATACTAAAGACAAAAACGCGTGGCTCGTCACGCATGATGCTGGCGTTGCCATTGCCCTGATGAACATCCAAATCCACAATCAAAATTTTCTTCGCTTGTCCGCGATTTAATAATAAATTGCTAGCGATACAGACATCGTTGAACACACAAAACCCTTCGCCATGATCGGCAAAAGAATGATGGGTGCCGCCTGCAACATTCATGGCCACACCATATTGCTGAGCATATAGCGCGCACTCATAAGTTGCATGGGCGATATAGCGACCGCGCTCCACCAACTGCGGTGTCATCTCAAACCCAATCGCTCGTGCCGCCTTTCGCGGCAGGGTTTGGGTTTTGAGCTGATACCAGTACTTTGCTGTATGAGTGGTCAAAACCTCCTCTTCGCTTAAGCAGGCAGGGGCAAAGAAGTTATCTTGACTGATCGTGCCCTCACTCAATAAGCGCTCCGGAATCAAGATGTATTTTTGCATGGGGAAACGGTGCTTTTCGGGCACAGAGTAGCGAAAGACGTCAGAGTAGGCAATTTTTAGCATAAGAATTCTAGCTTAATATTGATGGTTTTTTGGATATGCAAATAGATAGATGAGCGACCGCTAAGTGCGGCCTCATTGCGTAAACTATATGAGTGAATAAACTGACGCATTACTGAACAAACTGCGTCGGTAAAAAGAATGTGCGTGCATCTGATTGCTGGCGCAGCTCTGTCAGTAATGTCTGCATATCTTCAGCAGGGTTCTGATTATTAATCAAGTCGCCAAATAGCTCGCTTGCAACCGTGGTCATCGCAACGACACTTTGTAGTGAGTGCTCAATGATCTCAGTATCGATACCAACCGCTTCGACATCGATCGCATTTTTGTAGCGTATTTCCCCATCATTGACATCCATCTCTAGGTTGCCAATAAGCATGTCATAGTTAATTTGAGTGATGAGTAGTAGGGCAGCGCTCTGATGACTCTCTGGTATCAAAAATGGCAAAATGCCATAGATTGCTAACAGTTTATTTTTTTCCTGAACACGAAACAGGTAACCACAGTCTATTTTTTTATGACGCATTCTTAGGGATAAATGATGCGATTGCTGGCTGTCGCCGGTTTTGGGACGATAGTGCGTATAGTGCCATTGTTTGTCATTGAAGTATTGGTTTAGACAGTCAACAATGGGCGTGTCACTATGATTTTGTGGTTCTGAACTTGGGTTGTCAGTTTTAAGGTGAGACGCATTTGCTTGCGCTTTCTCGTTGCTTTGAGTAGTATCGTCTTTGGGTGCAGTTTTAGAGGTAGTATTATCAATGTCGCTATCAGCAAGTGATGACTGTGCTGGCTCGCTTATACCATCGATTACTGACTGCGGTGCAGAAGCCGTCAATAATCGTTTGATTTTTTGCCATAAGCTGAGTTTATTGGGTTGACTCATAATAGTATGCTAACAAATAGAAGTTATAGATTAATCGTGATTGAGAGCCAAGCTTTCTTTAATAGTAGGCTGTGCATAGAATGCTTCTAGCATGTCACGAATATGAGCCGTTAACCAAGGCGTTTCAATGGCGTCGTATACGATAGGTAATAGAGCGCTGCTACATTGCGCCATAGCCTCTTCATTGATATGCAAACTCGCCGCAATGGTCGCTATCGTGTCGGATTGATGATTGGCATACCAAGTATCAATACTCGCTGATACCAAACTGTGTAGATAGGGTGACAGTCGCAGGCGGTTGTAGCTTTGCTGGATACCCGCTTCGATATGGTCGATACTACTGTTATTAGGCTCATCGCTTAAGTAAGTTTGTAGCTCGCTAATCGGTTGGTCTTTAATACGATCCCAGCCCATGATGAGCAAACGCGCCACTTCTTCATTTGACAAATGCTCTTGTGCATTGGCCTCAGCTTTGCGCGTCAAATCTTTGATATTGCGATGCAAATACGTTTGCAATTTTTCATCGAGGTTTCTATTGGTCGCTTTCTCAAACGAGCTGCGCCCAAGCTTCATCAGTTTACCAACACCGCCCGCTTTATCAAGCGTGGTCTCCATAAAATCATTGATAGCGTGATAGAGCGTTTGGGTCAATAGATCCGCAAAGGTTTCGTTACCCACCAGCGTATGAATGAGGACGTTACGCTGCTGCTCATGGCTACCAATATAGTTAGCAAGAGTCTGAACTTGGGTGTCATCGACCAGCTCAGACAAAGGCACATTGTCATTGACTGGATGATAGATAATGGTATGCAAAATATCACGGATATCTGTACGCATCACCTCAGTCATTGGCTGATTTAACAGCCAGTCTTTCATTAAATGCTGTAAATGGTCACAGGTGATGTAATTGCTTAAGGGCTGAGCACCAAACCAGCGCCAAGCTTCCATCGATAAAGGCTCGGCCTGCTTGTGCAACCATTGCTGCATAAAATCAACTTGCGCGTCAATCAAGCTGTCTATCGTCAAGCGGCTGGTTAATGGTGCTTTTGACAAGTTGGTGTCTACATTGACACTATTAGTCTCTGCATCTGGCATTTGATTTTGGCTATCTTGTGAAGTCTGCATAGGTTTTGAAGTCATATTTTGAGGTCGTATTTTTTTGAGGTCGTACTTTTTGAAGTAAGAGTAATCGACAATTTGTTATACTGTGTGTTTGTGGTGAGCATAGGGTATTATGCCACGAACATTACCTTTGTTTGTGATGAATATTGACTGCTGCTTGATAAATAACCAGAGGTTTTGATGACGGTTTTGGATACGCCTGTACTAACGCTTGATGAGATGACGGTTCAGCGCGGCGAGATACCGCTCTGTGAAGGGGTGACGCTGTACTTGTCAGCGGGTAGTATTTGTCATCTGATTGGCGCAAATGGAACCGGAAAGACCACGTTACTCATGCAGCTGGCAGGATTATTACCGGTTTTAACAGGTGAGATTTCTTATCAAGGTCTATCAGGTCTACCTATTCAACCGTTATATGTTTCGCACCAGCTTGGCATCCATCCAAATCTAACCGTGGCACAAAACCTGACATTTTTATTGAATTTATATGGCATCACGCCTAGCGCTACTGATATTGACGATGCACTCACTTGGGTTGGGCTACAAGGGTTTGAAACGATCAGCTCGAGTCATCTATCCGCTGGTCAGACACGGCGCATCACACTGGCAAGATTGTATTTATTGACGCCAGCTGTCACACCGCTGTGGTTACTTGATGAGCCGTTTACCGCGCTAGATGTCGATATGGTGGCACGTATGGAAGAACGGTTATGCGACTTTGCGCAGGCTGGCGGCTCGATACTCATGACCAGTCATCAGGCAGTAGGTGTCGCCAATCAAATGCTCGATTTGTCAGATTACATGGTCTAAATGTGACTGCTATCAGTACCATCAGTATCGGTAAAAGGATGAATAATGACAGACAGTCCAATGCAAGTGAGCACAACCATAACCGCGAATAAAAAATCAAATGTTATTGTCACAACGCCGCGCAGTATTGGGTTTATGCAGTTGTGGCGCCGTGAATGGCAAGTTAAGCAGCAAGGGGCGGTACAATGGTTGTACCCATTGGTACTGTTTTTAGTGATTATCACCTTGTTTCCACTAGCGGTCGGTAGTGAGCCTGCGCTTTTGCAGCGTCTTGGCGTATCAGCCGTGTGGATTGCTGCATTGCTGTCCTTGGTGATGGGTGTTGATGGCTTGTTCAAGCCTGCACTTGATAACGGTACGCTTGCGCAATTGGTCGTCGCCAAAGCATCACTACCGTTATGGGTATTGATTAGACTGGTCATTCATTGGATTTTTAGCAGTGGTATTGTGGCATTGCTTAGTCTGCTTGCTGTGCCGCTATTTCAGCTGAGTTGGTTTGAAGCGTGGATATTGATGGCGTCTATCGTGACAGGCAGTCCGATGCTTTTGATGCTATCAGCGGTCGCCAGTAGCTTAACACTGTCATTAAAAAATGGAGCGGTACTGGTACCATTGATTGCATTGCCAATGCAGCTGCCTGTATTAATTTTTGCTACAGGCGCGGTTGATTTATTTGCCACTGGCCTGAATGGCTTACCTATCTTGGCCTTATTACTGGCTGGAAGTATTATATCCGTCCTAGTGATGCCGTGGGTCATTGCGCTGACCCTAAAAATGTCATGGCTCAATTGACTAATGTATTTGCCAGATATTAAAAACCCAGTTGTCTAAATCCAGTTATCTGAACGCCATGTATTAACATCGTGTTGAAAACGGGCAATTTTGCTATAATAGTCAATTGAATACGTAAACAGCTCTTTGTAGATTCTATCCAGTGTTTAACGCCAGCAGGTGAGCTGATAGTGTGCTTTTATAGGCCACGTCGGTCATGACCAGTAAGCTGTGTAATAGGTTTATTCCCATGCCCAACCTGAATAACGTCTCGTCTCCTAGCCTATGGCAGCGCATTTGGCAGGGCTTCTTGACCACCGTAGGCACCAAGCAGTTCTTTCAGATTTTTAGTCCTTGGGTCAAGTGGCTCGCGATATTAGCCAGTCTCTGTTTGCTCATTGGTAGCGTATGGGGTCTTGCTTTTGCGCCGCCTGATTATTTGCAGGGCAATAGCTACCGTATTATTTTTATCCATGTTCCAGCAGCCAGTCTTGCTATCTCTATCTATTTCTCCCTTGCCGTCTTGGGGGTAATTTATTTGGTATGGAAGATTAAGACGGCCAGTCTGGTCGCGCAGGCATTGGCTCCGATGGGATTTTTGCTTTGTGTGATCAGTTTGCTTACAGGTTCTATCTGGGCAAAGCCAACATGGGGTACTTACTGGGTGTGGGATGCACGCCTTACATCAATGCTGATATTGGCGTTTCTGTACGCAGGCGTAATGGCTCTGTTTGCTGCTTTTGAGCACACGGCCAATCGCGGTAAAGCGGCTGCTATTTTATCTATTGTTGGTGCGGTGAATTTACCGATTATCAAGTACTCCGTAGAATGGTGGAACACCTTGCATCAAGGGGCAACCTTTAGCCTGACCGAAGCGCCAAAGATGTCAGCAGACATGTGGATGCCGCTGCTGCTCATGATTATTGGCAGTTACTTGCTGGTTGCGACAATGGCGATTTATCGTACCAATACGCTGATCTTACATCGTGACCAAGGCAAAGCGTGGGTCAAAGAATACATTCGTGCTCAACACAAATAACGGCTAGGAACCTACTATGCAGCCTTACTTTTATAGCATATCTGAGTTTGTCGCCATGGGTAAGCATGGGGTCTTTGTATGGTCATGTTGGGCGATTACCATCGGTGTGATGCTGGCCTTTATTATTTATAGTCGCAGACAAAGACAAGCGCTTATCAAGCAGCTGACGATTCAACAAGCACGTCAGGCACAGCGCACGACCAAAAAATCCACACCGATCACCAAGCAATCTGACTGAGAAAATATATTAATATCAGGGTTTTAGCGTAAGAAACTATATGCTTTTATTGACAAAAATATGACCTCGCGAGTAGCTATAGGGCTTATTGATTTGTCCGAAAAATGCTATCATATGATCATTAGAAGATTACGATTAGAAAGATTTTTTGACAATGTTTCTTGCAAGCGTTTTTCTAATCGTCGTTTCTTTAATATTTTCTGTTTTATGGGCTAATTGTATTTAAAACAGAGACTCATCAACGAGGTAGAGGTATGAATGCAGTTCGTCGGAAAAAGCTGATGTGGGTGATGTTTACGCTGGCAGGTGCAGCTGTAGCAGTCATATTGGTTATTTATGCTATCGGGCAGCAAACCGACTATTATTTTGATGCGACCGCTATCGCTCAAGGTGAGGCGCCTCAAGACAAGCGTATTCGTGCTGGTGGTATGGTGGTGGCTGGTAGTGTGCAGCGTGCAGCAGACAATCCATTGAATGTTGAGTTTGCGATTACTGACTTTCAATCAACCGTACCTGTGACTTATCAAGGTATTTTGCCAGACTTATTTGCCGAAAACTCAGGCGTCGTGGCCACCGGTAAGATGCAAGGGGATACCTTTGTCGCTGGTGAAGTATTAGCTAAGCATGACGAAAACTATATGCCACCAGAAGTCGCTAAATCAATGAAAGAAAACAATCGTAATGGGGTAGCAGTACCTTCTTCTGAACAGTATAATCCTGCCGAAAGAATTCATGAAACTGAAACCCTGCAACAGTAATGATGATAAGTATTGATGACATATAAAAAGGCCACCGATAATCGGTGGCCTTTTTAATACATTGCATTTAGCTATTCAGCTAATGATTAGTCGTCCCATACAGGGCTATAATCAGGATGCTCAATCTTACGACCATCAGAACTGGCTAGCTTGCCGATTTTTTCTAATTCATCTGCACTTAGCTCGACGCCTACTGCATCTAAATTGCCTTGCAAGTGATCAGGGTTAGACGTTTTTGGAATAGCAACGCGGTGTTTGTCTGATAAGATCCATGCCAATGAGATTTGTGCTGGCGTGACGTTGTGCTTATCTGCAATCTCTTTAATGATATCGTTATCAAATACATCGCCACGAGCGAGTGGTGAGTAAGCTTCTAGCAAAATATGATGGTTATTCAAAAAGGTTTGTAATGTATCTTGCTTAATGAACGGATGAAATTCAACTTGGTTTACGACAATAGGTACGTCCGCATATTTTTCAGCTTCAGTGATGTTAGCAATATTAAAGTTCGAGACACCGATATGACGCGTTAGACCTTGCTTTTGTAATTCACACAATGCAGGGATGGTCTCAGATAATGGTACACGGTCATCAGGCCAGTGTAGTAGCAATAGGTCGACATAGTCCACGCCCAAATTTTCTAATGACTTTTGGGCAGCAGCTTTAAGCTTTTCTGGCTCAAACTTCATGTCGTCTGGAAATATTTTGGTGGTTAAGAAGAACTTGTCACGAGCCACGCCAGATTGCTTAATACCTTCACCAACTTCTTTTTCATTGTCATACGCTTGAGCGGTATCAATGTGCTCATAGCCCATCTCTAAGCCTTTTTTGACCACATCTATGCAGTCTTGACCAGTTGACTGCCAAGTACCCAGTCCTAGAACGGGAATATTGGCTTTTCCAGCGGTACGAATATTATAGTTTTTAGTCCTCATATTTTTATCCTTATAGTCAATCCACTAAAAAAGCGTTACAGCGTTAACCTCGCTTGAAGTATGACGTATACATCTGCACTCGGTTGCCTTGTACCACTCTTAAATTGGATCAACTATATTTTATTTATAATTTATAGTATGTCTTGAGTTAAAAATGGTTTTAAACAAAACATTTAATACAGTTGATACTAGTAGAAAAACTTAGCAGTTGTTTAGCTCATCTAATAATCAAGTTTGTCTACTATAAGAAAAACTAGAGCAAAATGGAAGAGCGTGTGACGCATCCCTACAAAGGACAAACAGGCTGTAACGTGAACTCGATAACTTGTTAGGATGATATGAAGCTTAAAAAGAGGTAAGATCAGCAAAACGAAGACATTAAAAAACGCCCACCACGGTTAAGTGGTGAGCGCCTATAATCATTGAGGTACCCGTATGGCTGGGCACTGATGATTTTAGTGTCTTACTGAGCAGCGGCTTCTGTTTCTACCGTTTCAGTACTGTCAGTTTTAGCTGCGGTATCAATGCTTGCACTAGTGTCAGAACCCCAGATTTTTGGGTACTTGTAGCCAGGGAACGTTTCATGGGCGTACTTTTTGAAAGCCTCTGAGTTATAGGCGTTGGTGACATCTTCAACCCATTTCTTACCAGTATCAGCAGATTTGATCGCTGACCAGTTCACATAAGCAAAGCTTGGCTCTTGGAACAATGCTTCGGTCAGCTTGATGCCAGAGTCAGTTGCATAGTTACCGTTGATTACTGCAAAGTCAACTTCATCACGCGCGCGTGGTAATTGAGCCGCTTCTAGCTCAACGATATCGATATCGTATTTGCTGTTGTCAGCGATGTCAGCTTTTGATGCAGTCAATGGGTCGATACCGTCTTTTAGTTTAATCCAGCCAAGATCGTTCATCATGACCAACGCACGAGCAAAGTTACTTGGATCGTTCGGTGCAGAAACACTCATGCCTTTGAATGCTTCATCTAGGCTAGATTTTTTACCTGAGTAAATGCCAAGCGGGGCAGTTGGCACTTGGAATACTTCAACGAGATCAAGGTTGTTCTCTTTTTTGAAGGTATCAAGATATGGTTTGTGCTGGAAAATGTTGATGTCCAAGTCGCCTTCTGCCAAGGCAAGGTTAGGACGAACATAATCAGTAAATGCAACTAACTCAACCTCATAACCCTGAGCTTCAAGTGTGCCTTTTACTTGGTTACGAACCATATCAGCAAAATCACCTTCAGTCGTACCGATAACAATTTTGGTGTGTTCAGGATCGATGTCACTAGTACTCGCAGTCGTTTCTGCGGTGGCACCTTCGGTTACTGGCTCTTGGTTCGCTTCTGGCGCTGATGAGTTGTTGCAACCGACTAAGACCAAACCTGATACGCCAACAGCGGCAAATGCGGTGGCTAACTGACGGCTGATATCTGTTAATTTCATAATACGTCCTTAATAATGAATAAAATTGAGTGAAACATTTATCGTCTGAACATTAAAAAAGCAACATTATGAATAGTAATGCTGCTCTTGTTTAAGCGCTGAGATAAGGGTTGAGTGTTGCCAAAAATAAACCTAGTCGCTCGTAATGTCAAGTATTCTCTAAAGCGGTTTAACGTTTGTCTAAACGATTGGCGAGCCAGTTGCCAGACGCTTGAATCGATATCACCATCACTGACAACACCAGCACGATAAAAATCATCACCTCGGTCTGATAGCGATAATAGCCATAACGAATGGCCAAATCACCCAAACCACCACCGCCGATCATACCAGCCGCTGCTGAGTAAGAGAGTAAGCTGATACAAAGAATAGTGACCGAGAGTACCAATCCTGAGCGCGCTTCATTGAGCAGTACTTTGATGATGGTAAAAGGTCTGGCGCCCATCGATTCAGTTGCTTCAATAATACCGCGCGGTACTTCACGCAAATTTTGCTCAACCAAACGCGCAAAATAAAACGAACCTGCAATCGCAAGGACGAGAGAGGCGGCGATAGGACCGATACCAGTACCGACGATAGCTTTGGTAAATGGGCTCATCGCAATCATCAAAATCACAAAAGGGAAGGCGCGCATAAAGTTGGTAATGGCGCCAAGTACGCCATACAGTGTCTTGTTTTGCAAAAATTGTCGGTCACTAGACAAAAACAAGAATACGCCAAAGAGCCCACCGATAAGGATGGCGACCGTGGTTGAAATACCAAGCATCACGAACGTATCAACAAACGCGCTCATAATCTCTTTGCGTAGGGCAAGCAGCTTGTCTATAGAGGCGGATAATTCAGTACCAGTTAACATATCTATTTCTCCTGCCTCATTAGTCCTCAACGACTAAGCCTTTGCCAATCGGGGTAGTTGCCTGAATCAGACCATCTCGTACATCGGCCACTTCTAATAGCTGACCTTGATGCAATAATGCTGCGCGATCACAGAGTCTGCGAATGACGCTCATCTCATGGGTTACGATGACGATGGTCACACCAAGTTGCTCATTGATATCGCGCAAACAAGTCAGCAAACTGCGAGTCGTTGCAGGGTCAAGCGCACTGGTTGGCTCATCGGCCAGCAATACTTTTGGACTCGGGGCAATCGCGCGGGCAATACCGACACGTTGCTTTTGCCCACCGGATAGCTGCGCAGGATAATGTCCAGCGCGATCAGTTAAATCGACAATCTCAAGACATTCCATAACGCGTTTATGAATATCGCGGCTAGGATAGCCTGACACTTTTAAATTAAATGCTACGTTGTCAAAAACCGTTTGATTAGACATGAGATTAAACTGCTGAAAAATCATACCGATATTATGACGAGCAATACGCAGTTCACTGGCAGATAGCGTGGTCAAGTCAGTACCGTCTATCACCACTTGGCCTGAATCTGGACGCTCAAGCATGTTAATCAAGCGCAACAAGGTAGATTTACCTGCGCCTGAATAGCCCATTAGACCAAAAATCTCGCCTTGTTTGATAGTCAGAGATGTCGGCTCAACAGCAGTAAACCAATGTGGTTTGCCGTCTTTGTCTTTGATTGATCGGTCGCTTAAAAAACTTTTGGTCACATCGTTTAAGACAATCATGTCATTCATGGAGGGCTCAAAATTCAATAAATTTTTTAATGGTCATCGTGTGTCGTTATGCTTCTATTACTAGATAAGAAGCCCATCAAAACGACAATAGTCAATAACCGTATAATAAGGGGCGGTAATATAGCATATTATCAGTCACTTTGGATATGCACATCGGTGACTGACTTATGATGAATAGCTATTAAGGAAGGAATGTTTGAGGGGTGTCAGTGGGAATAATATTAACAAAACAACGTGTTTTCAAATATAGCTGACTACTCATGCTGATTGTAATGAGGGTCATGTTTAACGGGTATGGCGACTAAGAAGCGAGTATGACCGTTTAGCGTATCAGTAGTGATCCGCCCTTGATGCGCGGTGACAATCTGAGAAACCAAAGAAAGCCCCAACCCTGACCCTTTATTCTTTTGCTGTAACCGTACGAAGGGACTAAACACTTCTTCGCGTTTTTCTTCAGGAATACCTGTACCTTCATCGATGACTGCTAGTACTGCATATTTTGGTAGGGGACGTACAGGCTCGGCTTTTGCCTTTTTGAGATGCTTGGCAAATAAGCCTTCTTTGCGCGGTGTGGCTGAGGCTTCGTTATTATTTGGGGTGTTGGCTTTAGCGCTGTTTTTCGCTTTATCTTTGCTGCCATTTTTACTGATAGTTATATCAGTTGCTACTTTGTCAGTTTTTCTATTGCTATCGTTTTTAAGAGCGTGCGCACGATTATCGATTGTTCCGTCTGTAGATTCGATAAAATCATTATGTACGGATTTCTTAGCGTCTTTATTAAAGTCTAGGGTGTCTTTAGAATCAGGAACGGCCTTCCAAATCACTTTATCTAAATCGGTGCTAGTAATATGAGCATCAGGTTTTACAGAACTTGGGATATTTTTAATAAAGTTAAGGTCTGTACTTATATCAGCATTTACATCTTCATCGACTGTTAGATTTTCACCATTTTTGTAGATTGGCGGTGCTGGCAAGACAGCTATTGGCTCGACTGAATCAATTTTGTCTTTATTGCTCAGAGTAGAGTCGGCATTTTCGGGTGAAGCAGACTCCTGCTCATCTATATTGGTATCAAGCGGCTCTTCATGAGAGTCAAAATCCAACAAGCTATTATAATCGGTGAAACTGCTAGAGAGCACGGTCTGCAATAGGTAATCAGGAACAGTCCCAGCATCTTCGATAGTCTGAACGCCGTACAGTAACACGGTAACGGGCGGCTTGCCATGAAGCATGGCATTGGTCAAAAGGTTGCGAATGAGATGAGTCAACATTGATGATTGACCATCAATCATGATGTGCTCACCAATCAACGTGGCTTCAGGATAGTGCTGACGTTCTTGATTGACCAAATCGTATAAATCCAAGTTCTCAATTTGCTGCAAGGCATGACCTGCGTCTAGACGGCTGACCAACAATATACTTTCGACCAAATCATTGAGACCTGATAGATCGCGAGTGATGGCATGAGCGCGTTTATCAAACTTGGCTTTGGTGTCAGATGGTAGCGCACCAGCCAACATATCCATCATTTCAATCTGCAAGCGAATGCGCGTAATAGGCGTACGCAACTCATGAGAAGCATGCGCCAATAATAAATTGTTGGCATCAACGAGGTGCTCAATCTTTTGCGCTGCTTGGTTGAACCCACGCGCCAATGAGGCAATTTCATCATTACCACGCGCGTTCACTCGAACCGTAAAATCCCCGTCGCCTAACTGAGCCATCTGCTGACTTAACTGATCGATACGCCATGTCATGGTACGGGCAATCAGCCACAGAACACCTGCCATAATAATGAGCAGCAACAACGTACCTGTAAACAGATTCAGCGCTGCAGAAAGCACGGGCTTTTTAGGAGGTAAACGCGACTCATATAGCAGAGTATAGCCAGTGCTGCTATAGACTTGAGCCTGCTTAGTAGGGGATGTATCTGCAAACGAAGGAAAAACACGTGAAAATAAAGATGGCGTAGGTGGTAGCTCTAGCGGCAAATCGCTATTATCGGTTTGCATGAGCAACCGACCTTCGCTGTCGTACAAGCCCATTTTGGCCTGTAGTGACTCATCAAAAATATCGAAGCTTTTTTTGACAACAGCTAGCATAAATCGTGATTGTAGGCGATTGTCCTTACTGATAGAGATATTTAACTCATGCAGAAAGGGATCAATCTGACCCAAAATCTGCGTGGCCAATATCTCTGATCGGATTCCTGCGTCCTTGTCATGCACCAGTTGGGTCAATAGCACCATAGCAACTGCAAATAAAATAAGTGCCAGCATAACGCTGGCAAATAGTTTGGCAAATACGGAACGAAAACCCAATTGCTGCATTAAACAATCTCTGTTATTGGACACTAATATCGACTGAGCTTAATATGCTCTCTATCGATTAATCCATCTTTCATGATCAAACCTGATCAGTGGCAAATTGATAACCAACACCGCGCACCGTGATAATGCGTTTTGGTTGACGTGGGTTGTCTTCGATCAAAGCACGCAAACGTGAAATATGCACATCAATGGCACGATCGATGTTGTCTGAGCTGTCGTCGTTTGGCATTGCCTGCCAAAGCTGCTCGCGATTTAGCACTTTGCCAGAATGGGTAGCAAAATAGTGTAGTAATTGGAACTGATGTGTCGTTAAACGTACAGGCTCATCATCGATAGTAACTTCGTGACTGTCAGGGAACACACTCAAACGACCAAAGGTTAAGCTATCTGACTGGCTATCTGCTTGGTTTGGCTGCTCATGACGGCGGATAACCGCACGGATACGGGCAAGAAGCTCACGCGGCTCGAAAGGCTTTGCGATATAGTCATCAGCACCCATCTCCAAACCTAACACGCGATCAGTTGTATCCCCTTTTGCGGTCAGCATAATAATAGGCACTTTATTGGTCATATTATTCTTGTTGCCACGAATTTTTTGACATACTTGCATACCATCCATGTCAGGCAGCATCAAATCAAGTACGACCAAATCGATATCACGCTCTTTGGTATCTAACAGATCAAGGCCTTCTTGACCCAAACCTGCATGATGGACGTCATAGTAATTCATGGTCAAATAATCACTGATCAGCTCTGCTAAATCTGGATCATCTTCAATCAATAAAATCTGCTTGCTCATAGGATATCCTCTAATTGTTCTTATAATTTGCCAAAGGTCTAATGTGTGCTAGTCGCTTAACTATGATAGAAGTATCAATAGTTTTTACATTCTATGCCATTAAACCTCTGAGCCTCTAAGTTTTCAGGTGTTTTAGAGTACTGAACTATCATGATGATAAAAATACGTAGTGATAAAAATAGTCCTAAATACTCGGATAGTGCTATATATAGTACGACTATATTGCCTAATGATGCTGTTACAAAACAAGATAGGCTTTGTTAATGTTTCTACCAAATGTAACTGTCAGCGTGAATGGCTATGACACGATGACTTTTTTGCCTTCAGAGTCAATAGGTAAGTCAGCCAAGCAAATTAAACTATCGTTACTCACACCAGCAATCAAATATTGTTGCGTGGTCGGATCATACTCAACAACCTCAATAGGCTGGCGTGTCAAACGCTGGTCTTGGCCAATAATCCAGACATTGGCGGTCAACGGTTTAAGCGGCATATATGGCGGTTTTTGTAACTCTATTAAGTCAACATCATGCAAGGCGCGCTTGGGCACGATAGTACCTACGTCTATTTGTCCATAATTGACTCGCCCCGTGACCTTCATTTCTGGTTGTAGCTTGTCACGGCTGGCTTCATTGTCAATGACGTTAACATACACCAACAGTTTTTTTGGCTGGCTGGTAGGCACAAGCTTACTGACCTGACCTGTAAACTTGTCAGTGATACCTTCGGTCGTAAAATTGACAGTCTGACCAACTGAAAGCTGAGGCTCCGCTTGAATGGGTAGTGTCGCCGCAAAGTGCAATTTGGTCTCGTCACTAATTTCTAATAGGGGCGTGCGCGCCGCCATTTTTTCACCAGTTGTGGCATATAGGTTTTCTACACGACCTGAAAAGCTAGCAGTTATCGTCACCAAATTATATTGTGGGTTCGGTTTTTTAGTAGCAGCTTTTATACCATTACCATCGGTGTTGTCACTATTATCTGTGACAAGGTTTGCTGCTGACGACTCTTTTTTATCATTATTAGTATTATTTACATTAGCATCATTATCAACAGATAAAGCCTTAGTAGAGCTAGAGTCAGAATTGTCGTCAATACTTGGTGTATTCTCTGGTTTCTTATTATTGGTAGTGCTTGTCACTATCTCTTCTTTAGAAGAGTTGGCTTCTGTAGATGTGTCTGGTTTTACGGTAGGATCACTCACCGCCGCCAAGCGCCTGACAACTAGTAAAGGCGTACCTTTTTCTACCCATTGACCTTCGCTAACGAACGTTTTTTCTATATTGACGGGATGTACTGCAACAAATTTGGTTTGTTTGATAGGCTCGATGCTACCTTGCAGCCCTAGACTTGGCTGATAACGGGAAGACTTTATACTGAGTATGTGTTCTGGTGTGATCGTGACACTATCACTGGTAATGACAACGGGGGAGTCTGCCGTTGCCGTGTTTTCAGGAGCGACTGATTCATTCTCAGATGGTGAGGGTTGACAAGCAGTAAGCAATAAAACGCTGAGCAAGTAGAGGCTTTTTTTAGAAGGTTTAAAGGCTGTCATAGCAGTCACCGTTATAGTCGTCGTTTCATTATATAGTGAATAGATACGCGGTGGAACAATTGCGCCATACTTACTAATCTTAAGTAGCGTAAGCGTTTGTCATAAGAAAATAGATGAGGTTGCCGACTTATTAAATAAGAACAGCGGTTTATGATACTCATTAGTTAGAACATTAATTCGCTAATGACTGGAAAAGCATCAATAACTGTGCTAAAACAAACATAACGAAATACTGTGATACATTTTTATCACAAAAGAAAATTATTCAGCAATGTGGTTATTGATTCTATATAATGCAGGAATATCATAAAGTTGGTTGCCTCGTTGTTTAAATGACGTTGTCACTGACAGTAAGTAAGTTCAAAAACTTTTGAGTGTTTTAAGAGATAATACGACTTTGCTTGATGGTTATAGAAGTAAAATATTAGGCCTAAAAAGCTAAGAATCGCACTCAATTTTATGAGCTTATTACGAGCAAAGTGCGTATAGTAACTCATGTTGACGCTGTGTTTGATGGGCAGACACTGATAAAAGGTATTCCTGTCATAAAAGGTCTAATGAAGTCTCAGTCTTTTGTATTGGTCTCATATTGACTGATATCATGACTTAAGATGATTGTTAGAGCTTTATATAGACAGAGAGCGTTACGAATAAATAGTCGTTCATAGGATAATGATAATGGAAAATAATTTTGAAGGTTTAAAAGTAATGGTGATTGATGATTCAAAAACCATTCGCCGTACCGCAGAAACCTTGCTACAAAAAGCGGGTTGTGAAGTCGTAACCGCTATAGATGGCTTCGATGCCTTAGCAAAAATTGTTGATAACAACCCAGATATTATTTTTGTCGACATCATGATGCCGCGCTTAGATGGCTATCAGACTTGTGCACTCATAAAAAATAACCCTGATTATGCTAATAAACCCGTGATTATGTTGTCATCTAAAGATGGCTTATTTGATAAAGCCCGTGGCCGCATCGTCGGATCTGATGAGTATTTGACCAAACCATTTAGTAAAGATGAGCTTTTTGATGCGATTAACCAGTACCGTTAATCAGCTCTATAGACTCAAATATAGTGATTGCTAAGATTAAAAATAATGACTCACTATTTAAGTGACTAGCATAAAAATAAATCCCGAATAAGTTGTTGGGCATTATTTTCAGTCGTTTTATCAACAATATATCCTCATAGATATTTTAGAAAATAAAGGAAAATCCTATGGCTACCGTTTTAGTCATTGACGACTCGCCATCAGAAATGGCGAAATTTCGCGACATGCTTTCCAAAAATAATTTTCAAGTATTAGAAGCATCAAATGGCGAGCAGGGCTGTCAGATGGCAGCTGATCACCTGCCAGATGTCATCTTAATGGATGTGGTCATGCCAGAAATGAACGGTTTTCAGGCTACACGAAAAATCACTCGTGGTAAAACCACCGCTCATATACCTGTCATTATGATTAGTACCAAAAATCAAGAAACCGATAGAGTGTGGGGTAAGCGTCAAGGTGCCAAAGAGTATATGAATAAACCAGTCGATGAAAATGGATTGGTCAATATGATTCGTAAAGTGATGGAGTAACTTGTGGCCTCTAGAGGATTTATTGAGCTTCTGCGTCTAGCAGACTTGGCACGTGCGCGCAAAAGTGGTCGCCGCGGTGGTCAAGAGTTTGATTGGCAGGGGGTGGTATTTGAGATTGGTGGGCAGCGCTTAGTTGCTCCTATGGGTCAGGTATCAGAGGTATTATCCATGCCAGAATATACTAGCTTACCTCTAGTAAAGCCTTGGATGCTAGGTATTGCCAATATTCGCGGACGACTACTACCTCTGACGGATTTGTCACGCTTTTTACAAGTGCCAAGCCGCTTGCCACAGCTAAGCCAGCGCAAAGTTATTGTGATCGATCACGATAATAACTTTTCAGGGCTACTGGTCGATCAAGTGCTTGGTATCGAACAGTTCACTCAGGAACAATACCGCCCAGAAGCGATTGATTCCAATTCACCATTTGCACCTTATAACCATGGTAAGTTTTTGAAAGACGAGCAGGAGTGGTACGTTTTCATGCCAAGCTTGCTGGCACAAGATCTGCAGTATTCAGATGCTGCGATATAGTAATCGACAATAAAACATCTATTTATTCGGTAACGACAGATTAATAGCGGCTGACACGATACAGTGGGATGTCAGTATTTATACAGGCTTTGCTAATCATTGTTTTGATAACAACAAGATTGTCAAAGTCAGTCACGATAAGACTTTGACGATTGTTTGAAAGGGATACGCAAGATGAGTGATGTTAAAAGAAAACCTGTAGCTGGTACAGGCAACACAACTGTAGAAGGCAAAGAGACCAATAATACGTGGAAGCTATTATTAGGATTTTTTATTCTGCTGAGTGTGGTCTGTGTCGTTTGGTTGGCTAACGCGGTGTTATCGGTGAGTCAAGACTTTACTAACTTTAATCAAACAATTGTTTTACCAGCACTTGTCTTTGCTATCGGTGCTTTGGGTATTATGTTTGCCTCGTATCAGTTGCTTAAGCAACGTGGTGGATCGGAGCGTTTGCTGATTGAAAAAGAAACCTTACGCCGCCGTCAAGAAGCAGAAGCAGAGTCTGAACGAGCTCGTCAAATTCAAGAAGAAAATGAACGTAACCAGATCGCTATTCTACGCCTACTTGATGAGTTAGGGGATTTGGCAGAAGGTGATTTGACGGTCAATGCTACCGTGTCAGAAGACTTTACAGGGGCAATTGCTGACTCAGTAAACTTCGCAATTGACCAATTACGTCAATTGGTCTTGGTTATTAACAGTACTGCCGACCGAGTTGCACAGTCTTCAGATCAAACGCAGATGAACGCTGTTGAGCTTGCTGAAGCTTCTGAACATCAAGCGCAAGAAATTGCTGGTGTATCAGCCGCTATTAATGAGATGACCGTGTCAATTGACCAAGTTTCGAATAATGCGTCAGAGTCTGCGACGGTTGCTCAGCGTTCAGTTGCCATTGCCTATAATGGGGCAGAAGTTGTACAGCGTTCGATTGAAGGTATGAACGTTATTCGTGATCAGATTCAAGAGACATCGAAACGTATCAAGCGCCTTGGTGAGTCTTCTCAAGAGATTGGTGATATCGTTGGCTTGATTAACGATATTGCAGACCAAACCAACGTTCTGGCATTGAACGCCGCCATTCAGGCATCGATGGCAGGTGAGGCTGGTCGAGGCTTTGCAGTTGTTGCTGATGAGGTTCAGCGTCTGGCTGAGCGTTCAGCGAATGCGACCAAACAGATTGAAACATTGGTAAAAACCATTCAGGCAGATACTAATGAGGCTGTTATGTCGATGGAATCGACGACATCTGAAGTAGTACGTGGTGCTCGTTTGGCAAAAGATGCTGGTGAAGCACTAGAAGAGGTACAGAGCGTTTCTAACACGTTGGCTGACTTGATTCAGAACATCTCAAATGCTGCATTACAGCAGGCTGAATCTGCTGGCCATATTTCTCATACTATGAATATCATTCAAGATATTACTTCACAAACCTCATCTGGTACGTTGGCCACAGCACGCTCTATTGGTGAGTTGAGTGAAATGGCTGCCGCACTACAAGAATCTGTTACTGGCTTTAAAGTATCGAACGATGATGAATTGTTAGATGATGAAATGATTAACTCTGAACAAACCTTATCAGAAATTGTCTAACCTTTTAGCTTGAATATTGAATCGGTATCGATACGTCTTTTTGTATAAGATTTTAATTAAAATGCTGTATAGGTTCTGACGCCGTACAGCATTAATAATAGCAGGCGACGTGAACAATCATATACAAGCAGAAAAGGCTCTATCTAATATATTTGAACCTGTATGGGGTGATGAGATGATACAGGGCGATAGTGCTAATTTACAGCAATGGCAGAGATATATAGAACAAGAGATTGGCTTTATATTGCCAAATACGCAGCTGCAGTGGTTGACCAATGCCATTGACCACACAGCAACATTAAATGGACTCACTACTCAGCAGCTCTGGTACCAATTACCAAAGAATAATGAGATTCGTCAGCAGCTATTAGACAAAGTGCTCATTCATGAGAGTCGCTTTTTTCGTCATAAACCTTCTATCGATTTCATCACACGATATGCAATAGACAAGTGTACAGATGACAGGAGTAAGCCCTTTCGCATTTGGAGCGTTGGTTGTGCAAGTGGGCACGAGACTTGGTCACTGGCCATGAGTCTGACAGCAGCGCAGTTATCCAATCATGTGATACTGGGAACAGATGTGAGCGAGCAAGCGATTACAAACGCGCGATTAGGACAATATGATCAACGGCAGTATTCATTAATTCCTCAAAATTGTCAGCAGTTTGTTTACCCTTTGATCACCAAGAATGCAGGTAATGAGCTGAGTATGGCTGATACTTCTAGTAAAGTAGAAAGGTCTATCAATACTCAGTTTGACTGGCAAGTAGCGCCAGCTTTACGACCTTATGTTAGCTTTGCTCTACACAATGTTATTGAACAAAAATCACCCACTTCGCATCTCCAAAATGTGATTATCTGCCAAAACATGCTTCTGTATTTTCGCAAGTTTGATCAGCGTGATATTTTGGCATGGCTATCAGAGCAGTGTGAAGTAGAGGGATATATTATATTGGCTCCAGGTGAGGCGTTGTTTTGGCGCCCTTCGAATATGCGCCGTATTGCGCACCCACAAGTGAATGTGTGGCAAAAAATTAGTGCCTAAATTAGTGCCTAGACGAGTTAGGATAAACCTATGAAAAAGCAGCCCAATGACATAGTGACGCTTGAGTGGTTGTCGCCACTGCTCAATCAGCAATTATCACAGATATCTGATGGCTGGCAATCAGGTGCTGATATCGACAGTTATCAACAGATGACATCGCACTACTATCAAGTTAGTGGTGCGCTGACTATGATTCGCTTGCCTCTACTAGCAGATCTTGCCAATAAGTTGAGTTTTATGGCGAGCTTGGGGGCTAGTCACAATCTGTCTGCTAGAGACTGTCAAATAGGCAAGTTTTCTCATAAGTTATTGCAACATGCGCTCAATCAATATACGCATCTAGGCAAATACAACCCTGCTCTAATAAATAAGGCTACTAATGAGCTTGCCCAGATACTATCGCAACGAGGTGTGGAAGCAGATGCATTTATAGATGCTACTGATACCCAGCATGCGCATCTAAACAATGATGATACTCATGAAGATATGGTTCATGAAGATATTGTCAATAGCATTCAGATCGCAGTACCCACGAGTAATGTCACGACCAATTTAGAAGATCAACACTATCAGCAGATGTTACTGGTGTGGCGACAGCAAGTACAAAAATTGCTGGTTGCCAATATCAATCAGGCACATGTTCTACAAATTTTAGAAAAAGTTAGTCAATATCTATGGCAGAATACTCAAGACAATGATTTACAGCGTCTATGGTATTTGAGCGAGTTGTGGCTGAGTGATCTTGCCCATAATGAAGCGCCATCACCTGAATATTATGCGCCACTATTAGGTCAGCTTGATCGCGTCATAGAATCTGCTACTCAGCCCACGCACTTATCTTCGAGCCTTGTTAAAGGCTTAATCAACAGTGTCTATATTCAGCTCATCTACCTAGAGAATAGTAGCGAGCGAACTCAATCTACCCTTAATGAGATATCACAGCGTGAGCCTGCGACCTCACGTTTTTTAACGCGATTGCTCAGTGAGATTGAGACTCTTATCTTCAATCTAGATAAGCCAGATACGCTAATAAACCCTCTACGACATATAAAGAGCCAGCTTGAGAGTCGAGGTTGGGTGCAATATGCGTCGCAAGTTGAATCGATCCTTACAGATTTAGAGCAAGCACGCTTATCAGAGACAGAGTTTACGCAGCAGCAATGGCACATAGAGCGCAAGTTACAAGAGCTATATAGTGCTATTTACGATACCGAGCAGGCAATATCACTCAAAATTGGCGCTTCTTCTTTTGCTATTATACCTGAAGCGTTTGATAGCAGTGATGTAAAGGATAAAGATAGACATGAGTCAGTTTCTACTGACAGTGACTTACGTGAGCTACGTATTGCCGTTGAAGAGATCAAGGAAAGCTTTAACGAGTATATACAACGTCAAGATATCCAGTCTTTACCAGTCATTGCTGACTTTGACAAGATTGCCCATGCTTTTGATGTTATGGGACTGCCAGTCATTAGTGAGACGATAGAAAATATAGGTAGTATATTCACACAACTGCTCACTCATGAGGTTGCTGTACTTAGCTGGGATGTGACCCAAGCCTTGGCAGAGAGTCTGACCTCGATTGAATTGTTACTCGACTATCTTGCGCAGCAAGTCTTTGATCAAAACTTATTGACGCAGGCAAATGAGTATGCAGCGAAAGCATCACAGCTTCTTAATGCGTATGCGAAATCACCAGAAACAACTAACGATACATGGCTGACGCAAAAGCCAGTCGCGATGAATGTGCTTCGTTATGATGATAGTGGTGAGATCGCACCTGTGACCAGTTCAGATAATGAAACGGTGATAGCAACGCAAGATACCACTGATACTAATCCTAATGTAGAGAGTGATGCATTGCTGCGTGCTCGTGAACAACTCAAGCCTGACAACTTTGAAGTTGATGAAGAGATTCGTGATATTTTTATCGAAGAAGTGAACGACGTCATTACTGATTTAGAAGATTTTCTTCCTATTTGGCAGCAGGATTCACAAAATCTAACACCCTTGACCGAAGTCCGTAGAAGCTTTCATACCTTAAAAGGCTCAGGCCGCATGGTTGGTGCCTTTAGCATCAGTGAGATGGCGTGGTCAATAGAAAACCTACTTAACCGTCTGTTGGATAAGACACTCCCTGTAACAGACGATGTCGTACGTCTGGTGATAGAGACGGCGAAACGTTTGCCAGTGCTACTTACAGATTTTGCCGCTCAACAATTACCAAGCTTTGATCCTGCTATTACTATTCTACAAAGTAGTAACCTAATGGCGCAGCAGCCTGTCAATGCTGGTTTAGATACGTTTGAGACTGGAATCACTGAAACATCAGCTGAAGTAGCGTTAGGTATCAATGACTCTGATTCAATGAATGATGTATCGTTAGAAACATTACTTTCGAGCGTTGATGCTGCTGTAGGAACAGATTCTGAAAGCAATAATACAAATGCACCAGCATCGCTATCTGGTTTAGAGATTCCAGCAGTACTTGTTCCGTTTATGCAAGAAACTGAGCAATTAGCAGCCGATGCGAATGATGCAGATCCTGATATTAAAGAGATATTTATAGAAGAGGCCGAGGAAGTACTTGCCGAAATCGTACCTTTATATGAAGGTTGGCAGCTAGTATCGACTGACCTTGCCGCTCTAAAAGATATCCGTCGCGGTTTTCATACTCTAAAAGGCTCTGGTCGCATGGTGGGCGCTAACTACACCGCCGAGCTAGCATGGGCGATAGAGAATATGCTTAATCGCGTATTGGATCATAGTGTTGTTGTCTCAAGTGATATGTGTCAGCTGATGTCAGATGTATTGGCCGCTTATCCTGAAATGTTAGTAGCATTTGAAAATAACAGCCAAGATTACCCAGCTTTAGTGCCCTTATGGATTGCCTGCGCCAATGCCTATAGTAAGCAACAGGGTGATGCGTTTAGTTACTCTCGCTTATATGAGCAAGCAACAAGTTATTCTGAAGATGACGCAGCTCAAGAGCCAGCATTGTCATCTAGTATAGACGAGACCGATTCTGTCTATGATGATAGTGCCGAAGTGATCAGCACAACGCTACAGAGCTTTCATTCTGTCAATGAAAAAATGGCAGAGGCAGAGCTTGTTTTGACGCCTCAAAGTGAAGAGGAAAAAGCATTTTGTAAGATATTTATTGATGAGGCAGAAGAGCTACTTCATCATATTGATCAATTTGTCAGCGACAATCAAGATGAGCGCTCCATTGAAATAACAGATGAGATAGTACGTGCATTCCATACGTTGCGAGGGGCATCTGGTTCAAGTGCTTTAGCTGCTATTAGTGAGGTTAGTGCAACGATAGAGCATAGTTTGGAGCTATTACAACAGCAAGACACGGCCATGAATGCTCAGCATTTAGAGGCTTTGGCGCAATCTGCCAAATTGATGAATGGCTACTTGAATAATTATAAACAAAACCTCAAGCAGCGCAGTTCTGCGGTAGAAGACTCGCAAAGTCAGCAAGACATCGCGTCATTACAAGCGATGTTGGCTGAGCAATACACCACTAAAGATGCTGATACGACCGCCAATACTGATAGAAAGCCAACGATTGAAGAGCTCCTAGACAATAATATCGATACATTATTAGATGCAGAATGGGAGTTAGAGGAGGCGCTTGGTCATGCTGAAAAAGAACACAGTCAAGACTATATCGCGCAGCAAATTTCACAAATCACCTGTTTAATAGATAAAGCTCAAGCATTTCCAAAATTCATTACCGTTCTGAATGAGCTAGGTAATGCCTATAGTTACCTGAGTGATAATATTGATAAAGCGAGAGATAGAGATATTCAATCTATTCTGCTATCAGGTCATGCCCAGTTGATTGGGCTATTCGATGCCCTAGCTGGTAGTACGTCATTGAAAATAGACCAGCAGGTAATGAGTGAGCTACAAGGTATCTATCAAAATGATAACCTTGACGATAACGACGAAGGCTTTGTCGTTCGAGCTATTTCAGCACCTGAAATCCAATTTGAAACGATTGATACGGATATTGAGCTATTAGAGATTTTCTTAGAAGAAGCTCAAGAACTTGATAACGCCCTAGATGAGAGTTTCAATAAATGGCGTGACGATATTACTAATATCAACTCGCTAAAAGTATTACAGCGTCATTTGCACACTATTAAAGGTGGCGCACGGATGGCTGGTATTCGTAGTATTGGTGATCTAACTCACGAAGCAGAAAGTGTTTATGAGTCTTTTGTAGAAAACAGACGAGAGCCGACGGCACAGTGGCTTGAGATTATGCAAATGGTGCAAGACACGATGTCGCAACAAGTGATGCATATCGTGAATCATAAAAAATCCTTTTTCACCTCAGAGCTTATTGAGCAGTTAAAAGTACTTGAAAGGGAAAAAACCTTACCAGAAACGGTAGAGCTGATCATACCAGTACCGAAAAACTATTTTGAACCAGACATTCAAAACGTAATGGCGGATGAGGCCATTAGCAATACCGAAACATCAGAATTGCTCAGCCTAGATACCATGATTAAGCAATCATGGGCTAATGGGTTGCCTGATCCAGACATATTATCGGTGTTCTTAGAAGAGGCGGAGGAGCTTACCAATCGTAATAAATACCTGCATTTGTTCTTGAACGACACAAATAATACCACAGCATTACAAGCACTTCAGCGAGATCTGCATACGATTAAGGGCGGTGCCCGAATGGTGACTGCGTCCGGTATCGCTGATTTGGCTCATGAAATGGAGTCGGTTTATACGGATTTTGTGAGTAACCGTCGTCCCCCTACTCAGAAAGTATTAGAATTGCTAGTTGCCAGTCATGATTGGCTTGCTGATGCCGTATTTATTCTTCAGCAACATGTCAATCCACCAACGCCTGCACTATTGATCGAGGCGTTAGAGCAGTTTGGGAGAAATCCTGATAGTCTCAAACAAGTTCCTAAAGAATCCCTACAGTCTCAGCGTGAAGCAATTTTGATTGCCAAAGAAAATCAAGACTCTCACTATCTTGCAAAAGATATCAGCGAGATGCCATCTATGTTCAGTAACACCAATAAGGAGGACGACAGCACTAGTAGTAATGAAATGATTCGTATCTCAGGTGGTCTTATTGAACATATGATTAATCTATCTGGTGAGTCAGCGATTAACCGCGCCCGTATTGATATGGGTATTAGTAGCTTGACCAACAGTATCGAAGAGATGGGTACAACGGTACAGCGACTGGCAGATCAGTTACGCCGTATGGAGATTGAGCTTGAAGCTCAGATTTTGTCACAAATAGATGATGAGCTGATTGATAATGAGGATTTCGATCCTCTCGAGATGGATCAGTATTCTTCACTGAATCAATTATCAAAATCATTGACAGAATCTGCCTCGGATTTGGTGGATATTAACCATACTTTATTAGAAAAGACTCGTGATAGTGAAAGCCTGTTGCTACAGCTATCGCGGACACAGACTGAGTTGCAAGATGGGCTGATGAATTCGCGTATGGTACCATTCACGCGTCTGACACCGCGTCTTGAGCGTATTGTTCGGCAGACGGCTAATGAGTTGAATAAATCGGTTGAGCTGACCATCATCAACGCTGATGATGAGATGGACAGAACCATTCTAGAGCGGATTACCTCACCGCTTGAGCATATGCTACGAAATGCTGTCGATCACGGTATCGAAACCACATCAGCACGTCTAAAAGCAGGTAAAGAGCGTAATGGTAATATTACGCTTGAGGTACATCGTGAAGGTAGTGAGATTGTCATCCAACTATCAGATGATGGCCGTGGTATCGATGTAGAAGCGGTAAGAAATAAAGCGATCTCTCAAGGTCTTATTGATGCAGACGATGACATTCTCTCTGATCTTGATATTATGCAATATATCTTTAATGCTGGGCTGAGTACTAGTAAGCAGGTGACACAGATCTCTGGACGCGGCGTTGGCATGGACGTTGTTATTAGTGAAATTCGTCAGTTAGGCGGTGCGGTCTCTGTTGTCTCCGAGCTTGGCAAAGGCTCTAATTTTACGATGCGTTTGCCATTAACCGTCGCTGTGTCTGATGCTTTGGTCGTGCGCGCCGCAGATCGCTACTACGCCATACCATTGGTACAGATCGAGCGCGTGGTACGGGTTAACCCAGAAAAGCTATATGATTACTATCAGTCAGATGCTGCTACATTGAACTTTGAAGATACGGAATACCGAGTTCGCTATCTAAATGAGATTCTATCAGGTAATAAACTGAATGAACTGGTCGTCAATACCAACACCAGTTTGCCGCTGATTATTATTAAAAACCGTACGGGACAAAACATCGCACTACAAGTTGATCAAATTGCAGGATCGCGTATCGAAGTGGTTGTGAAACCTCTAGGCCAGCAATTATCGAATATACCAGGTATTTCAGCTGCTACTATTATGGGCGATGGTTCGGTAATGCTCATTTTGGATTTGATTGCGCTAATGCGAAATGCGCAGTTGGTGAAGAACAGCTCGAAATCTGCTAGTGCCAAGCGAGGACGTATAGAGTCCAAATCGACGGTGTTAGTAGTCGATGACTCCGTGACCGTACGTAAAGTGACCTCTCGTTTCTTGGAGCGTCAAGGGTTCAATGTGGCGGTTGCAAAAGATGGCATCGATGCAATCGAGATACTACAAGATACAACACCAGATATGATCTTGTTAGATATCGAAATGCCGCGTATGGATGGATTCGAGGTGGCGACTCAGGTCAGATTCAATAGTCGATTACAGCATATCCCAATTATTATGATTACCTCACGTACTGGAGAAAAACATCGTGAGCGTGCTCTAGAGATTGGGGTGAACGACTATATGGGTAAACCATTCCAAGAAAAAGAGCTTCTTGAAAAAATTCAAAGACTACTAGGTGAAGAGGTTAGCCTAACTAATGACGGATAATGCACGTGTTTTAGCACTGCGACAAAAAAGCAATCATGATATCAAAGTGCTGGTGATGGCAGAGGATCATCGCCAGCGCTTGGCTTTTTCAGATACCGTACGTAGTTGCGGCTTTACCCTTGTAGGTTGTGTGTCAAGAGCACAGTGGCAAGCAAAAAGTGAGCTGTCTAATGTAGATATTGATATTTGGCTGATAGATAGTGATTACGACGACAGTGTAGCAACCGCAACAATCGCGTCAAAATCAGCGGCTGTCTTGGTGGGCTTTAGCCAAGCACCGTATCTCAATGAGGCACAGCAATATGGTAAATGGCAGCGTAAGTTAAAACGTAAACTTGCAAAGCTTTTAGCACTACCAGCCCTGATCGATACTCCCGAATACAAGGGCGATGACACTGAAAGAAGCTGGCAGTATGTCGTATTTTTGGGTGCGTCTATGGGCGGTCCTAGTGCGGTAAAAGAATTTTTAGACAATGTGCCAGCGACACTGCCAGTGTGTATTTTATTGGCGCATCATTTCAATCAGACCATGATTGGTACGTTACCACGGATACTCAATCGCCATAATGATTGGCGCTGTGAGGTTATCGCGTCCTCGCAGCGTTTGCGAGCAGGGCATTGCCTCATAGCCCCTATTGATAAGCAAATAGTTTGTGATTCAGCTGGTAGGGTCATCTTGTTAGATCAAGCATGGAGCGGTGAATATAAGCCTGCTATTGGTCAGATTCTAAAAAACACCAGTGATGTTTATGGTAGCGATCTAATCAATATTATATTTTCGGGTATGGGCAATGATGGCTCTCAGTATTTGGATATGGTTCAAGACAACAACAGCCAGTTGTGGGCGCAAGACCCTAGTCTGAGTGCATGTCCGAGTCAACCTCAGGCTATTATTGACTCAGGGTATTGTGGTTTCGTTGGTAGTCCGACAGATTTGGCAAAAAAACTGACTGATTATATTGGTGAAAGGGCAGCAAGCCATTCACGCTAACTGATTGTGAGCGACGTATGAAACAAATTTTGAAACACTCGTTTGAAGCGGTAAGTTTATTGACCACGAACAATGGTATGCTCGATGTGACTATCGTGCCAGCATCTAACCAACCCGATTGGATTATTCCGAGCAGTTTGATTTTGAGCGTCGACGATTATCAAGAGCGTATATCCAAGTATCAGTGGCAAGAGCAAAATCTTGCTGTCTTTCACTTGTTACCGCAGGATAGAACACCAGAGAAAGTCATCATACTAGAGGGCAATACCACCGAGCATCGATTTGCTTTGCAAACGGCAGGTGAGTTGCGCCAATTACAAGCCCGTATTTCTGACGTCAAAGATACAGAGCTTCCCGAGCAGTTTGCGGATACTAGCGTTGATAAAATAGAAGGGCAGTCTGACGAAAACGTTGTGCTCTCTTATCTGTATCAAACCGTTATGATTGACGACAATGTTTATTTGGTACCAGACTTGGACAAAATTGCGCATCATTTGGTGAATTTAGATGACTAGATTCTCGTCTAAGTTTCAGTTATGCTTCACCTCATAGGTAGTACCCGAGCAATGCTGATTACTTTTTGTTATTGAATGAGTTGCTGCCCTAATATCAATTATAAATAACGTTTAATAAAAACTATAGAGCCGCTCATGAATAATTCTAACGTATCAAAATGGTCGCTCAGCAGTCGTATATTTCATTGGATCAGCGCACTGTTATTGCTGATTACTTGGGTAATGATACTGCTGCATGAAAATCTCGATAGCAATCTATATATCGGATTTCACAAAGCGTTTGGGATAAGCTTGTTGTTTTGGATGATTGCGCGAGCTATCAACCGCATCTTTACCAAAGCGCCACCGTCTATCCCAATGCCAAAATGGCAATCGATGGTCTCTAAGTTATCGCATTTTGCTCTCTATGCCATTCTGACCGCTATGCCGCTTGCTGGTTTATTGATGACTGTATATGGTGGTCGTCCTGTCGATATCTTTGGTTTATTCCAAATACCTGTGTTTGTCACTCCTGATAGGAGTTTGGCCCGCTTTTATAATGATCTACATACCGATATTATTTGGCCAATGATCATCGGTTTTACAGCGCTGCATATTGGTGCTGCCTTGTATCATCAGTTTATTAAAAAAGACAATTTAATATCACGTATGAAATGATCTGCTATTGATCAATGCTCGAATGCTGTATACAGCATGCCGTACCAATAAACTTAAAGATGCAAAAAAGCCCTAAGTACATTACTTAGGGCTTTTTAAATGATAAATGAAAGTGCTTACGGTCTAAAGGTCTGATTACAAATTTACTTTTTATGTTCAGGTAAATTAATGTTCATCTCTAACACATCTAAGCTATCTTCTGAGCGATGATTGATATTGACATCATCAATCTGCACGCCATTCACATATTTGTTGACCACTTCTAAGATTTCACGTTTCATTTTTTCGATACGATCAACCGTTAGGCGGTTATTTAGACGATTTTCGCTAGCAACGATAACCTTGAGGCGTTCAGTAGCTAGATTGGCACTGCCTGCACTACTGTCGTCAGTACCAAATAGGCTACTCCAAAATCCTTTTTTCTTAGTCATCATTAACCCCCAAACCAGCGCTGTAGTAAACTCTTTTTCTTCACATCAATATGACGTAGTGGACGCTCTTCGCCTAAGAAACGGGCGACGATATCATCATAACATTGACCAGCAACAGAGTCGGTATAATGAATAACAGGCTCACCGTGGTTCGATGCTTCGAGCACAGAATGGCTCTCAGGCACAACGCCGAGCAATGGTACTTTTAAGATGTCATTTGAGATAGTGTCGATGTCCATCATCTCGTTCGCAGCAGCACGTTCTGCATTGTAACGAGTGATAACCAAGTGCTCACGTACAGAGCCTAGGTTTTCTTCAACCTTTTTCGTTTGACTTTGCAAAATACCGATGATGCGATCCGAGTCACGTACTGAAGAGATCTCAGGGTTGGTAACAATGATGGCTTCGTCAGCGTGATACATGGCCAACTGTGCACCGCGCTCGATACCAGCAGGTGAGTCACAGATGATATAGTCAAACTGTTTAGACAGCTCAGTCATGACCTCTGCGACACCTTCGTCCGTCAATGCGTCTTTATCACGCGTCTGACTAGCAGGAAGGATATACAGGTTTTCAAGCTGTTTGTCTTTGACAAGTGCTTGCGACAAGCGTGCGCTACCGGTAATGACATCAACGAAATCATAAACAATTCGGTTTTCACAACCCATGATCAAGTCTAGATTACGTAGACCTACATCAAAATCAATTACAACCGTTTTATAGCCACGCAATGCTAAACCAGCGGCAAAAGAGGCACTTGTCGTGGTTTTGCCCACACCGCCTTTACCTGAAGTGATTACAACTATCTTCGCCACAATGGCACACTCCTATGAATCAATGGGATATCTTTTATATAAATAGCACAATTGCATGGTATTTATCTACTAACTATATATGTACTATCTGCGAAGATAGCCTAGCATAAATATATAGATATTTATAGCAAGTCTATATTAAAGCAGAAAAACAACTGAGATATGAGCTATAAAGGGCTTTTGCTTATAAATTTTACAGTTAATGGCGATAATTTTTAACCGTTTGATAGCTATTTAAATATACGGCAAATAACGTTAGAACCAACATTTAATAATAGCTCAATTGTAACGATTAATTTAATATATCTTGTTTTATTTATCTGACACAGCAGCTTATATAATTACAGCTTACCTTACCCAGTTTACTTTACTAGACAATCACCTAACCGTTTAATATTTTTAACTGAGTAATAATTAAGCTTCATCCATAACGGTAAACACCAATCCTTCACCTTCTACAAACTTGACTTGTACAGGTTTATCAATCACATGCTCTGGCAGATTGTCTCGTAAGCAGTAAGTTCCAGCCACAGACACGAGGGAGGGGTTAAAGACTTGGCAGAAAATACGAGCATCTTTGTCACCCGTTGCGCCTGCAACCAAGCGGCCTTGCGCACGTCCATAGACATGTAAGCTGTTGTCAGTGATGGCTTCAGCACCGCTATTCACACTGTTTGTCAAAATCAAATCGCCGCCGACATGGTTTAAGCTTTGGCCTGAGCGTAGCATCTGGTCGTAGATGAGGCTGGTAATATGCTGAGCACTTAACAATGTCTCATCTGGAAGACTGGAGATGGTGGTTTCAGTGGCAGGTATATTTGCCGCACTCTCGGTGCTAGTATCGTTGGCTGATTCTGAGCGATTATCTTCTTTAGGTTTATTGGACGGTGTAGGGGCTGTTTTGCTAGGTACGATACGTTCAATGCGTTTACCATCTGCAGGAAAGATGGCCAAGCGCTGCTCACGCGCTTGATCATCAAGTAGGCCTGTCACCACACCGATCGGCTGTAGTCCCCATGACCATAATAGCTCTACTAAGGCAGATAAATCTTGCTCGACGTCGCTATCGATCAAGATAGGAATGTTGCTTGATTTATTGCTCAGTGTCTCAGTAAGCTGGGCTTCAATAGCGCCCAGATCGCTGGTGCTAAACTGTAAACGCGAAAAGGTCAGCATCTTGCCATATAGGGCTAAGGCTGGTGCTGCGCTTGCAGTCTGATTATTATTGTCTGAAACTGTCATATATAAACCCTTAAAAATAATTCTGTCGCTGTATTCACGGTGTCATTGTTATTATCGTGTCATGTTAGTAGGCATACTATAGATTGAGCATGTCTTGGTGTTTCCATTGCTGTACTTTTACTTGTGCTTCAAATGCAGTCAAACTGTCATCAATGATACTCGAAATCAGAGTATCAAGTGCACTATTATCGGTGTCTATTTGCGCAATACCACGGGCGATAGCGACCATCAATGAGTCGAGGCGCTCAGGGTCAAGCAGGCGCTTATTTAAGGCATAAACAACGTTTTCACCGATGTTGTGTCCGACATGCTGCAGTTGTGATTCGATCAGGCTACCCGCGATAGGAATCATGCGCAAATAGCGTCGCAGCTCAGGAGTATTGGCTAGACCTTCTTCAATAGCGTTGCCCATTTCGCTGGCTAATAGACTGCCACCACCTGATGAGGCAGTCAGCTCCTGTAGTTTTGGCACAAGCTCGGAGCGCAGAATGGATAATACGGCCGCTTCAATCTCAGCACGGTTGCGCGTGATGGCTGACTCGATAAAAGATTTGTGCGTTTCAGGGTTGGTCAATTCCTGCCTAAAATTTTGGATGGTCGTCAGGATGACACGATCAGAGAGCTCTTCTAATAATAGGTCAATATAGAACTTAATACGATTGATCCATGGCTGCGGGAGTACTTGGTAGCCAAGCTGGTACAATCGGCGTCCGATAACAACGGCTCTAAATAACCGTAACAAACGTAGCTGTGGAAAACAGCCTAAGACTTCGTACCAGTGGACAAAAGGGAAGAAAAACCAGCGATAATAGACTTTTTCTTTGATTGCGATTGCCCAGCGTAATAATAATTCAGCAACCAAAAATATGGTAAAAAACCCACCAGCGGTACGCAACGGCTCATGCAACGTCGCCTGATACCAACTTAGTCCTTCGCTGACTGACAGCCATTGTGCAGCATTGGCACTAAAGTCGCTCATCAATACAGCATCCAGACTGATCAGCAGAAGATCAATACTGATAGCGATAAGCATCACGATATCATAAGTGAGCTTTAAACGACTGGGTTTTGGACGGTTTGGCCTTGGTGGCTCACTATTTGCAAGATGAGGCGACACCGGTGCAGTTGCAATAGGCGGGCTGGTAGTAGGAGAGGCGGGCACAGTCATACCTTATAAATGATAAATGGCACAAAGAAATGAGTAAATTTTTGACGGCTATTAAAAATAACCATCAAAAATCGATGCGTACATGATTAATCACATTATCAATGAATAAGGCCAAAAAACAACCCATCTATGATTAAAAATCATGCATAGCCACTTATAAAGTAATAATGATCATTTGCAACGCGACTATCATCAGTACAGTGCTCACGTATCATCATTAACCCCTGCGTTATTGATTACTCAAGCGCTTATGGCAGTATAGCTAGATTTTGTCCGTTATCGGACTATGAGTGCTGCGTCTTTTAAAAGGTATGTGATGACTTACGGCGTAAGTGAGTCATTTATTGAGCCACTTGAGTTTCAGGGGCTGTCTCAAAATCAACCAGCATGTCGGTGATGCGCTGATCTTTTTGACGCCAGATGTGTTCAACCCAGTCAAACATCTGTGCTTTTATTGCCTCATCATTTTCATAGCCGCCTTGCTTAATTCCCTCAAACAACGCATCTGGTATATCGATATATCTTAGATCCACGCCCAAACGTTTGATATTGCCTTTCCACAGATCGCTATAGCTTGGTACGCCATCAGGATAGACGATGGTCACATCCAGTATGCCATCGATATCCTCGCCTAGGGCGTTAATCGCAAGGGATAAGCCGCCTGCTCGTGGTTTTAGTAAGTGAGTATAAGGAGACTGCTGTTTGGCATGTTTGGCCTTGGTAAAGCGCGTACCTTCCAGATAGTTTAGCAAGGTGAATGGCTTGTCTTTTAAAAGGGCACAGGCACGCTTGGCCTCTTCGATATCTTTACCTTTAAGTGCTGGGTTTTTGGCGATGGCTTCTTTGGAATGCCTGCGCATCATGGGGAAATCTAAAAAGTAAAAAGCTTGCCCAACGATGGGAATATAGATCAGCTCAAATTTAGTAAAAAAGCGCGTCAATGGCAGGCGCTTTTCGCCAATGTATTGCACGATGCTGGTATCGACCCAAGATTGGTGGTTACTGACCAGAAGGTATTTACCATCGATGCGAATATCATCTGGTAAGCTGATACGCCAATCTTTGCGAGGCAGCATGTCATCGATCAGAGCACTATTGCTACTGATCCAGTAAGTCGCGATTTTGATGACCGCTTTATCTGCAATAGGTGCCCCCGTGATGACTTTGCCGACACCCATCAACCACAAAGGAATACTACCACCAAAGCTATTGGCAGTGATAACGCTTGCTGCTGTCGCTAATGAAACCGCCTTACCCAGTTTGGGCGTGCGTTTGTGCAGTTTTCGAATGGTAGATGTCAGTCGCATGCGTGATCCTTCTTGTTCAATCTGATTAATAAATAAGGCTTATATTGCACAATCTGATGCTGTCAAATATTCCTATCACATATTCCTAAAATTGCCCGTACGGTGACTGACCAATAATCTAGTGAATAAAGAGCAAGCAGTTGAGCAAATAGATGAATGGAACCCTGAGGTGACGGTCATTTGACCATACAGATTTTGCCACATAATTTTAGCAGAAACGTTTCGCAGTGTACGAGTGTAAACGTGACTAGTGATAACAAGGAACAGGTATTGGATAGTTTAGATGCTAAGAAATACCGTAAAGTTAATCTGCACTTCTCATACATAGGTGTGACAAAATATTACACAGAGTTATATTGTAATTGCCATAATAATGACGAAAGTAAATAAGTACTTAACAAGATTAACGGACAATCTTGATAAAGCACGATTTATAATATTTTTAAACTTATAGAGGAAATATCATGCGTAATACATTATTAATTGCAGCAGTAGCATCAGGTCTAGCACTTAGCGGTTGTACGACTGATCCAAACACTGGGCAGCAACGTTTGAATAAAGCTGCATTGGGCGGCCTAGTTGGTGCAGCAGGTGGTGCAACTATCTCAAAAGCAACAGGCGGCGACAAGACTGGTCGTGATGCTGCTATCGGTGCAGCACTGGGTGCTGGCGTTGGTTACTACATGGAGCGTCAGGCTCGTCAGCTTGAGCAGCAAATGGCAGGTACAGGCGTGACTGTTAACCAAAACCCAACCACCGGTAACATTGATCTTGTTATGCCAGGTAGCATCACTTTCTCGTTTGATAGTGCAACACTTAACTCATCATTCAAGCCAACGCTAGACAAGCTTGCTTCAACCATGAACCAATATAACCAGAACACAATCACGATTGCTGGTCACACTGATAGCCAAGGTTCAGCATCTTACAACATGGGTCTGTCACGCGACCGTGCTTACTCAGTTGCCAACTACCTAACTGCTCGCGGTGTTGCTTCTAACCGTATCAATGTAGTTGCTTATGGCGAGTCTCGTCCAGTTGCTACTAACAACACTGAATCTGGTCGTCAGCAAAACCGCCGTGTTGAGCTAACGGTTAATGCACCACAAAGCGTCAACTAATCGACAGTTCTATATAGCTATTTGGTAGGTGCAAATGATTTTCACGCACTTATCTAGCAAAAAGAGTCAGCAATATGCTGGCTCTTTTTTTTATGCGCTAAATTTTGGTTCATCAAACGCGATAGTTAGGATAGCTCAGGTATAATGTCTGCTGTCCAAAATAGAATAGTGCTCGTTTAGTATTTGATAACATTTTATAAAGGACCATAAAGATTAATGATTATTAATATAAAATTAAGTATTGATAATGATTATCAATAACACTATAATTTGTTAGTATTTTATTACTGAATAGTTACATGCTTGATAATATGCGATAAGCATAAATATACGAGATCAAATCAGCTGATTAAGGCGTGATTTGATAATCGATATGATGGAAGCCATTTAACCAAAACGAATTTTGCTATCTCTTTGAGGATTTGTATGACGATTACCACAGAAACACGCCGTAAGATTTTACCAACTACTTTAGCTGTTGCACTTGCAGGATTGTTAATGGTATCGGGCTGTACCAAAAAAACCGAAGAAGACACTGCTGCTACTGAGACGCAGACAGATGTTGTAAGCACAGAAACGGGCGACAATACAGAAATATCAGCTGCCGAAAAAGCACATATTGATAGACTGATTATCAGCTATGCAAACATGGCACACGCTGCTTACAAAGACTCGCTAGAGACAGCCAAAAAACTCCAGACAGCGGTAAATACGTTTGTGGCAACACCGACACAAGCCAACCTTGATGCGGCCAAAGCTGCCTATAAAGCGGCTCGTCAGCCGTACTCACAGACGGAAATTTTCCGTTTTGATGAAGGATTTGTGACGGCAAATGATAAGCGCGCGATCAATAGCATTGATAGCTGGGAAGGTCAGATCAATGCTTGGCCACTGGATGAAGCGCTGATTGATTATGTCAGTGATGACTATGAAGGTGAGTACAACAGTCAAGAAAATATCATCAATAGCGATAGCATTACGGTCGGTAGTACCAAGCAAGATACCAGTACAATTACACCTGAGCTGCTTGCCGACATGAACGAGATTGGCGGTAGTGAGGCTAATGTCACAACGGGCTATCATGCGATTGAGTTTATGCTATGGGGTCAAGACACCAATGGCGTAAAAGAAGGCGCGGGTAATCGCCCAGTCACTGATTATATGACGGAAGCTGAACAATGTACCAGCGGTGATACGGTCAATGAAGATGCCAGTATTTGTGAGCGCCGCGGTGAGTTCTTAAAAGCCGCCACTCAATTATTGGTGGATGATTTGACGGCGATGGAAGCCCAGTGGCAGCCTGATACCGAAAATACTTTACGCAGTGATTTGATGGCGCGTAAATATGACAATGGCCTGCGTCAGATTATGTACCAAATGGGTAGTTTAGCACTGGGTGAGTTGGCTTCTGAGCGTATGCAGGTCGCTTTTGTCACAGGGTCTACCGAAGATGAGCATGAGTGCTTTAGTGACTTGACGCATCTGAGCTATGCCAATAATGCCCGCGGTATCCAAAATGTCTTTAATGGTAGCTACCAGACAGTCGCTGGTAAAACAGTCGGTGGCTATGGTGTTAAAGACTATCTCGTTGACAGCGGTCATGTAGAGGAAGCTGATAAATTGGCCGCTGACTTTAGTAAAGTCGAAGGTGCATTCAACGTCATGGTTGAAAAGAGCGAGAAAGAAGGCATCAAAATTGACCAAATGATTGCAACGGTTGGTCAAGCAAGTCAAGAAGGCGTTTCTGCTGAAGAGCAGAATATCCGTCGCGGTTGGGTAGAAGCGGGTATTAATAGCTTGCAAGAGCTGACCGCTGGTATCGAAAATGCCGCAAAAGCCGTTGGTATTGATAATCTTGATGCAGATGCAGGGTCACAGTTTTAAGCGCATTTTTGATGATTAAAGGCTTTTTATTATATTCATCATGCTGAGCCAACTGTTATCAAGTAACAAGGCTCACTTTTATAAAAATATAGATTGGATCTCATATATACGTTGTCGATTACGGTCGGCAACGTATTTTTGCAATTATCAAAAGTTCGGAACATAGGCCGATAGGTCGGTGTTCCGAACCATAAAAGTCGATGACTAGATATGTAATCGTCATCGACATATTGGTTCTACTCTAAAACCAAGGCACTTAATTTTTATGAAAGCCATCTATCCAAAGTCTTCTGTTTTTCTTCTTCCTTCTGCCATAATACAAAATTTGCCATCCAAGCTTGCACTGCTCATGATGGGTGCAGCGGCGCTAAGCGCTTGTCAGCCAACCGATAGCGTGTCTAACGACGCCTCAAATAGTGAGCATGCCGCAAATGCCAGTGAAGACGAGCATCCGCTCACCTCTGAGCGTGTGGATAACATTGAAGCACTGGCTGGCGTGCCGATGCAGCAACTGGTCAGTTTTGATCCGCAAGAGATCAAGCAGGGTGGTGACTCTGGTATCAGTATTACCAGTGCTGAAAGCTACTCTAAGCCTTCATCGAACCTAGCAGCGTCGCGTAAGGGCTCGTTTTTCATTGGTAATGCATTCTTTAAGCAGCCTTGGGTCGTCGCTCCTGCCAGTACCGACAGTCGAGATGGGCTTGGTGCGCTATTCAATGTGGCGGCTTGTCAGTCTTGCCATATCAAAGACGGTCGTGGTCATGCGCCCATGTCTGCCGATGATGATGCGGACAGTTTATTGCTTCGTCTCTCGATGCCAGCAACAACGGATGAGCAGCGTCAGCAGCTACAGGACTCGCTGATTGAAAAGGTCGTCCACCCTATGTATGGTGGGCAATTGCAAGATCGGGGTATCCAAGGTGTACCTGCTGAAGCCAGAATTGCGGTACAGTGGACAGATAAGCCAGTCACTTTTGCTGATGGGCATGTTGAGACGCTACGTGCGCCAACCTTTAATCTGACCAACCCTGGTTATGGCGCTTTTGATGAGGCGATGATGGTATCACCGCGTGTTGCACTGCCTATGATTGGGCTTGGGCTACTAGAGCAAATACCTGATGATGATATTAAGAAACAGGCAAGCAATAAGGGTAATAGCGACATTAGTGGTAAGTTCAATTGGGTAATGGATCCACAGACTGGCAAACATGTGCTTGGACGTTTTGGCTGGAAAGCCGGTCAAACCAAACTGATTACTCAAAATCAAAGTGCCTTTAACGAAGACATGGGTTTGACGTCAAACATTCGTCCTCATGAATCCTGTATGCCGACACAGACCGCCTGCTTAAATGCGACAACAGGCGCTGATGAGCAAGGCAATGGTAAACCGCCCGTTGAAGTGAATGATGATGTTGCCAAGTTTGTGGAGTTTTATACCCGTAATTTGGCGGTGCCGCACCGCCGCAATGCCGATGATAAGCTTGTGCTGGCGGGCAAAAAGCGATTTTATGACATGGGCTGTCAAAGCTGCCATACGCCGAGATATCAGTTGCCAAAAACTGACGATGATCATCTTGAGCAGCATGGACAAGTGATTTATCCTTATACCGATCTATTGCTGCACGACATGGGTGATGCTCTCGCTGATCGTACCATCGCAGGTAAGCTACCACCAAAAGACGCTCAAGTTGAATTTTTAGCCAATTCTTATGAATGGCGCACGCCCGCACTTTGGGGCGTGGGACTTGCGCAAACGGTCGATCCACAAGCGACGTTTTTACATGATGGACGCGCTCGTACGCTGATGGAAGCGGTTCTTTGGCACGGCGGAGAAGCCGAAAAGCAACAGCAACAAGTATTGAAATTAGACAAGCAAGGTCGCGCCGAGCTAAATGCGTTCCTAAAGTCGCTATAATAAGGTCACTGTAATACAGTCACTATTAGAAGGTCAGCATAAAAACACTATAAATCACTACTTATAACATTACCGAGAAATCTATGAAAATAAATCACGCTTTGGCGATGGCGCTATCTGCATTGAGTGCCGGGCTGCTGATCAGCTGTGTCAAACCTGCCGACGACAACAAGTCTGCAGAAGTGGATAGTCAAGAAGTTGCACAGAATAACTCGACTGCTGACAGCTCAGCAGAAAGCAGCAAGGAAAGCACTGAGCAGATCGTTGCGGTAGATATCAGCCCTGAAACCCAAAAAACGTATTTGACGCATGTGGCAGATGATATCGTGATTCCGGCGTATGCTGATGCAGCAAAGCAAAGTGATCTATTAAATGAACTAGCGCAGAAACATTGTCAGCAAGCACCCGTCAGTGGCGCTGAGCTACAAGCATTACGTGCGCAGTGGCTAGTATTGGCACAAGCATGGTCGAGTGCTGAGATGGTTAATTTTGGTCCTGCGACTGCCAGTATGAGCAATTTGTACATCAACTATTATCCTGATGAGCGCGGCTTGGTACATAGCGGCGTGGCCGACCTGATCGCTGCCAATCCAACACTCACGCCAGAGCAGCTCGCGGGCGAAAGCGCTATCGTGCAAGGCGTACCAGGACTAGAAGAAGCCTTGTTTGCCAATGAGAGCTTAAATGCTGGTCAATGCGCCTACATCATTAGCGCCAGTGGTGCTTTGAGCACGCGTCTAAAAGACATCGAGAAAAACTGGCAGCAGAACGCGACTGAGTTATTGGCGATAGACAAGTCTGCTGAGAGCGATCAAGGCTTGAACCAATGGTTTAACTCGCTATTGTCATTGGTTGAAACGATGAAATCTAACGCCATTGACCAGCCGCTCGGTCTGACGGGTAAAGCAAAAGGTCATTTGCCAGCGGCTACTGCTGGTCAAAGCCGTGCTATTATCAATGCGAAACTAGACGCCATCAATAAAGCCATGACAGATCCCGTATTGACGGCGTTACTTAATAGCAATGATGAGAGCACAGTCGCTAATAATCTATCGACGGCATTGGCTGACACGACCACTTTATTGGCACAAATGCCAGAAGATTTATCAAAAGCAGATAAAGACGATCAGCAGGCGCTATATGACCATCTCACTACCGTCACACGTTTAATCAAACGCGAGCTAATTCCAGCACTCGGTATCCGAGTGGGCTTTAATAGCACCGATGGCGATTAAGTGATGTTTACTACTAAAGGTAATACGGTGTCAGAAGATGAGCGTCATGACAGATCAGATGAGCCAAAAGCCAGTTCAATAAGCCGTGAGCTCCTAACGACGTCAATGCTCACGGCAGTCGGCACCGCGGCTCTGATTGGTATTCACCATCGTTATCGTAAGCAGCAGCATCCTGATGCCAGTCTACAAGATTATGTGGCGGGTATTCGCGCGCAGTTACAAGTATTGCAGCCGGCCACTGGCTCAACGCCAAACCTTAAACGTTTTCGCTATGCTTGTCAGCAAGCAGCGGTGACATGGCAGCGGGCTTATCATCAAGCGATAGATGATGAGAGTAACGTGCTTGATCTTACTACTATGCATACAACGACGATGCTCGCACGGCCTGTTCGCTGGGTCAGCGGCGTTGCCTCTATGCCAAAAAATACCGCTTCATTGAATCAAAATGAGCATGACTTTGGCGTGGTAGGTATTGATGCCGATAGACAGATCGTTTGGCAGACGACTATGCCTGAGCGTGTCCATGACATCGTTGTTCAGCCTGTACCTGTTAATGTACCGGATACTCAATCTCAGCATAGCAATGTTGAACAAAGACGTGACGTCGTCGTCATGGGTCGTCGTCCAAGTGAAAAATTCTGGGTGCTTGATACCTCAAATGGACAAGTACAACATGCGATCAAAGCGAATTTACATCGTCACTTTTATGGTCATGCTTGCTATAGCTTAGATGGTGAGCTGCTGTATGTGACTGAAAATGACACCGTCAGTCTGGCAGGTAAAATCGGTGTTTATGATACTAACGACGCTTATAAAAAAGTAGCAGAATTTGACTCCTATGGTATCGGGCCGCATGAACTGATTATGCATCCTGATAGCGAAACGCTAGTGATTGCAAATGGGGGCATCAAAACTGAGCAGGCCTCACGTGAAGAGCTAAATTTAGATACTATGCGACCATCACTGGTCTACCTGAATCGTCATGACGGCACACTGCTGGAGCAAGTGACGCCCGAGCATAATCAGATGAGCATACGTCATTTAGCGATGCACAATGATGGCACTGTCATGATCGGTATTCAGTTCCAAGGTGAGAAACATATCAATGTACCGTTAGTACTGACTCACAAGCGCGGTGATGTTAGCTTTACGCCACTGACTATGCCAAACAATCAATGGCAACGCTTTCATCAATATATTGCGAGCGTCGCCGTTGATAGCGACCGTAATTTGCTTTGTGTGACCACTCCGATCGGTGGCTGTGCGGCAATTTATGATTTGCATACTCGAGAGTTGATTGATGATGTGAGCCTGCCTGATTGTGCAGGGGCATCCGTCCTATCCAGTAATAGTGCAATCACCAATAACGTAGATGATATTAAACCGTCAGGATTTATCATCAGTGATGGGCAAGGGCAATTGACAGCGTTAAGAGTAAGTGTTTCGTCAGAAATTAAATTAGACGCAAACAATGCTGAACAATATGCTCATATTATAAAGGATAGTAAGTTGCATATGATGTCCTTTGATAACCATTTGCAAGCGTTATAATACGTAGCCATTGGCACAGTTACTGTCATTGAGGAGATAAAACATTAGCTTGGAAATCCGTTTAGATACTATTAGACAGCAGCTCGCACAGGCAGATATTGAGCTACATATCAGCAAAAAGCGTGTCAAAAACATCAATTTCCGCTTAAAGCCGCATGTCTTGATGGTTTCTGTACCACTGCATATTAGTGATTCACAAGCTGCTGACGCGGTGGCGCGGCGAGTGTCTTGGGCGATTAACCACCATCCACAAGTGCTAGAACAGCATCAACGTAAACAAGGCGCACCATCAGACCTTACAACTGCTGACCAGCCTATTTATCTATGGGGTAAAGTACAGGCACTTACCTTAAGTCATGGTGAAAAAGTTGCCTACTATCGCCAGCAGCTCTCCGATGTCATGCCGTCGCTATTTGAGAAATGGCAGCCAATTGTTGGCACTTACGCCAATGAGATACGAGTAAAAAAAATGCACACACGCTGGGGCAGCTGCAACACGCGCGCAAAGCGAATTTGGTTGTCCGTTTATCTTCCTGCCTATCCTATAGAATGCACCGAGTATGTGATCGTCCATGAACTGTGCCATTTGCATCATGCCAATCATAGCCCTGCATTTTGGCAAACGGTGGCGAGTGCGATGCCAGATTATCGGCAATGGCATAATATACTGGCAGGCAAGACAGGGCAGTTGGATTGAGAGATCCATACATTGATGACATCGTTCTGATAAGCTTTTTGCTACCCTTAGAATAACTTTCGTCTATGAGTCCATTAATTCTTTGAGCGACTTTCCCATCTAAATGACTTTCACTGTGTGAGAGTAATTTGTCTCCCTTTTTTCATCCTATTTAAAACGGCGACACATGTTGATAAGACTGATATGATAATAAATAACGATACAAATCGTGTCGTTTAAATACAATTTTATATGCAAGGATGTCAGATGGAAAACGTCAATCAAGCTGAGTTTTGGCAGGAGCGCTATGAGAAAAACAGCACTGGCTGGGATATGGGACACGTATCGCCACCGCTCAAAGCTTATATTAACCAGCTACCCGAAAGTGCCAAGGATGAGGCGATACTCGTACCAGGTGCTGGCAACGCTTACGAGGTAGGCTATCTATATGAGCAAGGATTTACCAATGTCACGTTGGTTGATTTTGCGCCAGCGCCGATTGAAGCCTTTGCTCAGCGTTATCCTGATTTCCCATCTGAGCATTTGATTTGTGCAGACTTTTTTAGTTTATCAGCTGAGCAGTACCAATTTGATTGGATACTTGAGCAGACGTTTTTTTGTGCGATTAATCCAGCGCGCCGTGATGAATACGTGCAGCAGATGGCAAATCTGTTAAAGCCACAAGGCAAACTGATTGGTTTGTTATTTGATACTGACTTTGGACGAGAGGAACCACCATTTGGTGGCACTAAAGAGGAGTACCAGCAGCGTTTTCAAAGCCATTTTGGTATTAATATTATGGAACCTAGCTATAATTCACATCCAGCACGGCAAGGTAGTGAGTTATTTATAAAGCTGCGAGCGAAATAAGCTCGCGCTTGATATTGTCCCGAGCCTGCGCTTCTAATTGGCTATAGTAATAATCAGTCAAATAGAGTTTGGGATGCGCTAGTAATCCTTGTAATACCGCAGTGCGCCCATCACGGTAGTTGTCATCTGCGACGTGTGCATATTCTTGACGTATCGCTTGTGCATACTGCTGATAGGTAGACCAAGGCGCACCCAAAATACTCAAATCCATATCTAGCAGATATGCCGCATCACTGTATTTAACACTACTGTATTTAACACTATCTATCGACTCATCTATCTGATGATTGGCCGTCATCATGATGAATGCATAGATGTCTTGGCATTGCTCTGGGCTTAGATAAGAACTCAACGCGTCTACTGCATATTCAGCGCTTTTTTGCTCATTATCTACGCGTGTTGGGTCGTATATCACATCATGATAATACAGAGCCAACGCCACGATATACGGAGCAGTTAGATGGTGTCTGATACTGTCAAACTGTACCAATAACTGCTCAATATGACTCAGGGTATGATAAGCTCGTTGTGGTTCACCATAGCGCACAGAGATATCTTGCCAGAGGGCTTGTGCGTCGTCTGGTGTCACATCACTATTGAGAGCAGACAAGCATAAGTAAAAATGATTGCCCAGCTCCATATTTATAGGTGGCAATTCATTCATAATTAACCTTTGTCACTTGCCATTTATTTTGTATTAGCCGCATCTTTAAACGCTTTATTAAATACTTCTCCGAGCAAGCTGATATCATCGACACGCGCATAGTTCAGACGGGTGACAAAAGCAATATGGCGGTGTGGTCCTTCTTCAGCCAGAGGTACAGCGACGGCATTTTGGTTTTGCAAGTGCAACTGATCGAGTGCCATTTCAGGCACTAGGGTCGTGCCCATATTGGCAAGCGCCATTTGAATCAGCGTGTTTAGGCTGGCATCCGAGAAGCTTGACTTCATCTGTGCACGGTCAAAATGACAGACAGATAGCGTCTGATCGGTTAGGCAGTGGCCTTCACCAAGGAGCATAAGATTGGCAGTAGCTAGCTCGTCAGCGCTGATGGTATCAAGCTTGGCATGTACATCGTCTTTTGGAAAGACGGCAAAGAAGTCTTCACTCCAAAACTCAAAACTGTGCAGGCCATCTACAGCATATGGCAGCGCAATGATAGCCGTATCGATATGACCGTAGCGCACTTGCTCAAGCAACCGCTCGGTTTGCTGCTCAACGATCGTCATGCGGAACTCTGGATACTGAGCACGCAGGGCAGGCAGCACTTTTGGCAGTAAGTAAGGCGCAATCGTGGGAATGATACCAACGGTCATAGGATAGGCAAGCGGTGTCTGATGGCTATGCGCGCGCGTGGTCAAATCGCTCACTTCAGAGAACACGCGCTGTGCCCTTGTGAGGATTTCTTGACCGATAGGCGTAATCAGTACTTGCTTGTTATTGCGCTCAAAAATCTGTGTATCTAGCTGTTTTTCTAATTCTGCGATACCCAAGCTCAGGGCAGACTGCGAAATATTACAATCTTCGGCAGCACGTTTGAAGTGACGATGTTTGGCCACGGCTAGCGCAAACTCAAGTTGTCGTAAAGTAATCATAAAACCTCTCTTTTAATGGGTTTTTAATGTAATTTATCCTGTCAGTAAGCCTCTATAAGGCAGCAAATTACCAGTTATGTACCAATGATAGGATATAGAGAGAATAGTTTAACAAGTTTAATAAAACAAAACATCACATTAAAAACTTTTAACTGGATTAACTATAGAATTCGCGTATAGTTTGTCGGGTAGCCCAGAAAGCTAAAGGGCTAGTTAAAAAATCCCTATAAATAATTTTAATTTACTTAACAAGAGAGGAGCCAATCATGGCGTCTATTATCAATCAAGCAATCCCAGAATTTTCAGCCGATGCCTATGTAAACGGTGAGTTCAAAACCATCACTTCAGAAGACGTAAAAGGCAACTGGGCGATCTTCCTATTTTACCCAGCTGATTTTACCTTTGTTTGCCCAACTGAGCTTGAAGACATGGCCGCTCATTACGACGAGCTAAAAGGTCTTGGTGTCGAAGTATACTCAGTATCAACTGACACGCATTTCACGCACAAAGCATGGCATGATTCTTCAGAAGCGATCGGCAAAGTACAGTATCCAATGATCGGCGATCCTACTGGTAAAATCACTCGCGGCTTCAATGTCATGATTGAAGAAGCAGGTCTAGCAGAGCGTGGTACGTTCCTAGTAGATCCTGATGGTCTGATCCAAGTAGCAGAAATTCATGCTGGCGGTATCGGCCGTAGCGCAAAAGATATGCTACGTAAGGTAAAAGCCGCTCAGTACGTTCGTGAAAACGACGGTGAAGTTTGCCCAGCAGCTTGGGAGCAAGGCGGCGATACACTTAAGCCAAGTCTTGACCTAGTTGGTAAAATCTAAGCAAAAGAATACAAATAGTGATTCTGTAAAGATAGTATTTGAAGCTTAGATTTGAAGTATAAAAAAGACCCTATCAGTCATTACTGGTATGGTCTTTTTTTTGATTAATTAAATAATTTTTTGTATACAAACCTACTTACATTACATAAATGATGGTAGCTGTTAACATTATTTACTATTCGTTTTATCTGATTGTATTAATTACATCGCTACCACAATCTGTCACGCAAGACTATTCGAATTTTTTTATCGTACCGCTATGCTATTAACAAAGGTTGATAAGAAAGCCTTGGTTGTTCGAAAACGAAACAATCAAAAGCGCATAAAGGATATGAGAAATAAAGCAACGCGTATTTTTTTCAACGAAACCTTTATGTAAATATGGATAATAAAATCGTGTTAATGAAAAGGAGTTATTATGAGTAATAATACGTCATCTCAGAACGATCGTCCAAAAGATCAGCAGCAGTCACTGCCCGGAACACAGCAAGCGCAAACGCCAACCCCTGAAACATTACCGCGTGACTATCCAAACGGTAGGCTAGCAGGAAAAGTTGCCATCATTACTGGTGCCGACAGTGGTATCGGGCAAGCGGTTGCTATCTTATTTGCCAAAGAAGGCGCAGACGTAGTGGCCAGCTATCTATGCGAAGACGAAGATGCCAACAAGACCAAAAAGCATGTCGAATCTTATGATCGACGCTGTGTCTTAGTAGCCTCAGATCTATCAAAAGAAGCCAATTGCAAAGATCTCATTGATAAAGCCATCTCTGAATTCGGTAAAATCGATATCTTGGTCAATAATGCTGGCATGCAGGTTGAGCAAAAGTCACTAACGGACATCAGTACCGAACAGTTCGACAAAACCGTTCATACCAATTTCTACCCGCATTTCTGGTTAAGTAAATTTGCCCTACCGCACCTGAAAGCAGGTAGTAGCATTATTAATACTACGTCGATTACTGCGTATCGTGGCAGCGGGCGTTTAATTGATTATGCATCGACTAAAGGCGCAATTTTATCCTTTACTCGTGCATTGGCAACCAATTTGACCACTGAGAAAAAAGGCATTCGCGTCAACGGCGTGGCACCGGGTCCAATTTGGACACCGCTCATTGTGGCCTCATTCACGCCTGATGAGATCGAGAGCTTTGGGAAAGACAATCCAATGGGGCGTCCCGGTCAGCCCTATGAGGTTGCGCCTGCCTATCTATACCTAGCGAGTGATGATGCAAGCTATGTCACAGGACAAGTCATTCATGTGAATGGTGGTGAGATTATCGGGGGCTAAGTAATCAATAGCTATACCGATAGTCATTGATTGACCGAAAACAATTAAAGATAAAAATAGCCGCTTATGTGTTAGTTAATGATTTAACGACCCATATAAGCGGTAATTTGGTCTTAACGACAATTAGTTCTATATATAAAGAATAGGTGTTATTGGTTTAAGGCGTGAGGTTTGTTCTTTTCAATAGCTTTGTAAATCTCATCTTTAAGGTGAAGTTTGCGCCGCTTCATTTGTTCTATTTCTTCCTCACGGCTGGTATGCTTGACTAGATCTTTTTCGAGTTGATTGATTTTTTGATCAAGCTCGGTATGCTCATCGAAAATACTCGCAAAGTGGCTGTCTTTTTGTCTCAGCTCGGCGATAATTTCTCTGTTGTCTTGCAACGTATCAGTCTTTCTCATGTGTTCATCCTTGTTATTAAGCGTGCGCTGTTTATCAGCCGCGGCGCATTGTTGTTATGATTACAACGCTTGGTTTTATGAAATCAATACACTATAGAGTCAACACGCTATCTTGCTCAAGATCGACACTATTAATTATCAGTAAAAGCGTTGCTAGTAGGCATATACAAAAGCCAATAATTAGTCAGATAAATAAGAATTATTCCTATCGGACTCATTTGATTGTAGCGAAAAAAGAGTTCGTATACCACGGCTATTATTTGCAAGTGGATTTGTATTTAATTAATTATACCTATTAACGATTGGTTTTATCAAATTTAAGGTTTGAGTTTCTCAGCTTGCTCAAACGCGCCAAACACCTGATAATAGGGACATTCAAGGGCACAAGCCCGATACATATAATGTTTTATACAAAATTATCCATTTTAAGCATTTCATATTTAAACAGGCAGTTCGATAGTTGCCGTTACATATTCAGTCATAATGAGGAACAAACATGATAGATCAAAATTTATTAGACGCAGTTAAGACATATAGCGAAAACATGACGCGCCCGATTACTTTTGTATTGGGTAGCGGTGAGCACAGTAAACGCGCTGAATTGATCGACTTTTTGAGCAAAATTGCGGATACGACTGACAAAATCAATTTCGATGAGCAGGTTATCGATGACAGTTTGCCTAGCGCGATTAGCTTTAAAGTGGTAAGTCATATTGATGATGAACCAGCCGATACAGGTATCGTCTTTAGCGGTATTCCTGGTGGTCATGAGTTTACCTCATTGATCCTAGCCATTTTGCAAGCGGGTGGTCATACGTTAAAGTTGGATGAAGGTATCCAAAAGCTAGTCAAACGCTTCAACAAGCCGCTACAGTTTCAGACCTACGTGTCACTATCATGCCATAGCTGCCCAGAAGTGGTTCAGGCCTTGAATCAATTTGCGCTACTAAACGATGGTATCAGCAATGAGATGATCGATGGCGCGCTATTCCAAGAACAAGTAGAAGCCAATAAAATCCAAGGCGTACCAGCCGTATTCTTGAATGGTAAGCCATTTGCCAATGGTTTGATTGATACTGCCAAACTGATTGGAAAATTACAAGAGCAGTTCCCAGATTTGCTGGCAGATGTGGAAGATGACGCTGAGCAATTGGAGCAGCAAGATGTCACTATCATTGGTGCAGGTCCTGCAGGCGTTGCAGCAGCTATTTATACCGCGCGTAAAGGCTTAAAAGTGACCATGGTCGCTGACCGTATCGGTGGACAGGTCAAAGACACACAGGATATCGAAAACTTGATCTCTGTACCTTTAACCAATGGTACTGATTTGTCGACTAATTTCGTTAAGCACTTGGCTGAATACAATATCACGCTAAAAGAGCATGTCAGTGTGAAAGACATCGGTGAGACAGAAGAAGAGAACTACAGCATCAACCTAAATACCGGCGAGACGTTCGAGACACGCAGTATTATCTTGGCGACAGGTGCCCAATGGCGTAAGCTTGGCGTACCGGGCGAAGAAGAAAATATCGGTAAAGGCGTGGCGTTTTGTGCCCACTGTGACGGTCCATTCTTCAAAGGTAAAGACATCTCAGTGATCGGCGGTGGCAACTCAGGCGTTGAGGCTGCGTTAGATCTGGCAGGCATTGTTAAGCACGTCACAGTTTTAGAGTTCGCTGATGAGTTAAAAGCAGACCAGGTATTGATCAATAAAGCCAAAGAAAAATCCAATATTGAATTCATTACTGGTGCAGCGACGCAAGAAATTAAGGCGACTGATGGTAAGGTATCATCTATCGTCTACCAAGATCGCAGCACAGGTGAGATGCATGAGCGTGACTTATCAGGTGTGTTTGTACAGATTGGTCTTGTGCCAAACACTGAATTTGTTAAAGGCTTTGTCGATTTAAACCGCTTTGGTGAGATTGAGATTGATGAGCGCTGCCGCACCGATCGCAAAGGTATTTTTGCCTGTGGTGATGTGACCACCGTACCATTTAAGCAAATTAATATTGCAATGGGTGAGGGTAGTAAAGCAGCATTGGCAGCATTTGAATATTTGGTTATGCAGTAAGCTTCAGTATTAGAAGAAAAAGCCACCTCAATTGAGGTGGCTT